>NZ_JABUMQ010000607.1:0-2218 GCF_013336645.1 Myxococcus sp. CA039A
GGCTGGGGCGGGGCCTGTGATGCTGGGCGTGGCCTTGCACCGAGAGAGGTGGAGGGAGCCAGCGGCGCGGAGGACGCTCATCTATGGGAGTGCGGACGGGGGGCGTGTGGGGGCGTGCGTGGTGGAGATGATTCCGAAGTCGTGAAGAGGAGCAACCATGGGTCGCGTCTACGCGAATGGCCGTTCGATTCTCCACAAGGGTGACGGCAACACGCACACCTCGGCGGCGCCCGATGTTTGTAAGGTGCCGACACCGGGAGGACCTGTGCCGACGCCCTTCGTCAACTCAGCGCAGGACTCGATGCTCACGAAGGGGAGCACGAGCGTCACGATTGAGGGCCACCCCGTGGCGCTGACGAGCTCGGAGTTGAGCACGAGTTCGGGTGACGAGCCGGGGACAGCGGGAGGCCTCATCTCCTCCAAGTTCAAGGGGAAGATGGCCTGGGGCAGCGGCAGCATGGACGTGAAGGTGGAGGGAAAGGGCGTGGTCCGCTACCTCGACGTCACCCTGCACAACGGGAACACGTACAACACCACCTTCATCTCCGACGGGCGCACCGCCTGGGCCTACGGAGACGACGCGGAGTGCACCGCGTGCGGCAAGTCGACGGAGAGTCACCGTGTCCACGAGACGGGCGAAGCCGTCGCCAACATAGAGCTGGTTTTCACTGAACTCATTCGGAGGCTTCATGAGCAACGGCCCCTCATCGAGAAATATCTCCGATTGAGAGAGGGCCGAAAAGCCGCCGAACAAAAGTCTCTTCAAGAAGCCAGAGACGCAAGCAAGATGCTGGCTCCCAAAATAAAGAAGAAGGAAGAACTCCTACTTCAACTCAAGTCTCCAGCAGGAAACGACATCCCAGCAATCAAGAACAATCTTATCCTTGTCCAAAACGACCTTAAGGTCGCCGAAAAAGCCCTGAAGGAGAAAAGAGCCGAAGACCTGAAATTAACGCAAGCGGTCCAACAGGAGATGCATGAAACCAATGACCAGCTCAAGAAGATGAAGCCTGTGCTACGTCACGACGAAAAGTTCAACACGTTCGTCGAGGGCTACATGGTTGGTTCATGTCTCTGCAAATGTCCTCAAAATCCACGAATGTTGACGTCTTGCTCTGGGCAGGCCTCGACCGGTTTCCGGGAGGCAGTGGCAGCCACTCCCTTCGAGCTCGTCGAAGGATTCCAGACCAGTGAACATCAAATTGGGGAGATGAAACGACTGGGGCGCGACAAATGGGAGTGCGCCGCACCCAAGCTTCTCCAAGCAGGAGGCTCCAACGGACACAAGCTCCGTGCAATGTCCGAGCGCTACTTCTCCCCTTTTCTTCCCCTCACAGTCAGCGTGGAATACAGCCGAACCGATGAGCAAGCGACACGGCAAGTCAAGGGCGAGTTCAGCCATGGTGAGTCAGTTCCATCGTGCGATGCCTGTCAAAAACTCACCCCTGAGATGCTCTGCCACAACCACAAAGAATGCGCTTGAGCCATGGACAAACTGACAACACTTCTCGAGCGCTTCTCTCCTGGATACCAAGACCGGATTGAAGGATACCCCGACTGGTTGATTGATGAACTTGAAGAGGTCTTTGGCCAACCGCTTCCGGTCCCCTATCGGGAATTTGCTAGAAGCATGGGCGTCAGCGGCGGTCCGCTTCTCGCCCATGTTCGCTCATACGATCCTCTCCTGAATGTCGCCGAGCTGTACCGACTTTCTCCTCAAAGCGAGCTGCCTCCGAGGACGTTCCTCTTCATCTTCGGGGATCCAGACCCGTTGGCGCCCACGCCATACTGGCTCGACCTGGAATCCCCATCAGAGGATGGCGACTACCAGGTGGTGCGCATGCCCTTCGGTGAGCATCCACAGAGAAAGCTGCATCGAGACTTCGTGAGCTTCCGGGAGATGCTCTTCCTCTGGGCCATGGAATACGTCCATCTGCCGAACTTCCCCCTTCAAGCGCGCTACCACCGAGGGAATGACCTCCAGGCCAGCACAATCGAGGACCTCGCCCGCATCCTTGAGAAGACGGGATTCGAGCGACTGCCCTACCCTCGCTACAGCATGCTCTTCGAACGGGATGACGCCGCCATTCGGCTCTACCGCCCGCCCGATGACTCCACTTTCGACATTCGCGTGGGCATGCACAGCGCCGAGCAGCTCAGGCATTTCCAGGCACTCATCGAGGACAACACAGACCTCAAGAGGTCCACCTGGTGAACC
>NZ_JABUMQ010000608.1:0-2215 GCF_013336645.1 Myxococcus sp. CA039A
CTCGACTGGAACGAGTCCCTGCGGCTCGAACGGCGGGAGCTGGTGGGGCCCGCCGGGGAAGGGCAGGGGGCCACGGCGCTCCCGTCCTCGCGGGCGCGCGTGGACCTCGTCCACCTGTCCATGGGCGAGCCCCAGCGGGTGGCCGAGGCCACGCCCATGCTCCTCGCGGCGGGCTACCTGCCGACGGGCCTCCGCCCACGCCTGGACGCGCCCGACGACATCGTCTTCCAGCACCTGCCGGCGCCGGAGCGGGCGCGCGAGGCGGTGGGGCGGGCGCGGGTGGACGGCGAGGCGGCCCGGGCCCTGTGGAGCGGATGGGTGGAGCGATGCGCGCGAACTTCGTAGACACGCTCCTCGCGCGGCTGGACGGCGAGGTGGCCACCATCTGGGCCACGGTGCTGCTGCGCATCGACGCGCGGCCCGATGTGGCGCGGCTGCGCGGGGCCTTGCGCGCCCTGGTGCGCGAGAGCGAGCGCCTCAACGTGGCCTGGGACGACGCGCGCGGTGCCTGGGTGCCCGCGCCGCGCACGGACGAGGCGGTGGACGCGGCCCTGCTGGAAGGCGCCGAGCCGTTGGACGAGCCCGAGGCGGTGACGCGGGTCATCAACACCCGGGTGGACCTCGCGAGGGACGTGCCGCTGCGGCTGCACCTCCACCCCCTGGCCGATGGCGCGCCAGGCCCGTGGCTGCTCGCCATCCAGCTCCACCACGCGATTGGGGACGCCAAGGCGCTCGCCCACCTGCTGGAGCGGCTCTGGCTGCACTGCGCGGGGCGCGCGTCGGAGGCGCCCCCGCTGGGCCCCTCGACGCTGACGGATGGCAAGGTGCTGCTCGCGGCGCTGCGCGGGCCGGGCCGGGTGCTGGGCCTCGCGAGCCCCCGCCGCCGGCTCCTCGCGCAGCGGGGCCTGGGCCTGCGCCGCAGTGGAGACACCGCGGGCGGCTCGTTGATGGCGACGGCGCGCCTGACACTCCCGGCCGGCCGCACGGACGTCCAGGCCTCGGAGGTCTTCTTCGCCGCGCTGCTGGCGGGCGTCGCGCTGCGCGAGCCCACGAAGGACGGGCTCATCCGCCTGCGGGTGCCGGTGGACCTGCGGCGCATGCTGGGGCTGGGGCGGATGCTGGGCAACGGCTGCTCGACGGTGCCGCTGGAGTTTCCCCTGCGGGAGGTCCGCGCCCGGCTGGAGGACGCGCCCGCCCTGGCGGCGCTGGTGCGCGAGGCGCTGCGGCGCGTGCTCGACGAGGGCGTGCACTGGACGACGGCGCTGGAGTGCATGGCGGTGGCGAGGCTCGCCCCGGGGCCCGTGCTGCGGCGCAACGCGCGCCCCGGGCTGGTTGCCGAGCCCCGCACCAACACGCTGGTGGCGACCTACCTGGGGCGGCTCGACAAGCACTTCGTGGACGCGCCCTTCCGCATCCACTCCATGCGCAGCCACACGGCCACCTGGGGCGCGACGGGCCTGGCCTTTGGCGACACGCTCAACATCAACACGGCGACGTTCGAGGGACTGTGGACCCGGGGCGAGCTGCGCGACTTCACCGAGCAGCTCGCGGGCTGGGCGTCCTCGGGCTTCGGCCTTCCGGCGGAGGTGGTGGGACCATGAAGGGGCTTCGCGACGCGCCCGCGCTCTACCTGGGCTTCATCTCGCTGCACCTGCTGCTGGGGCACCTGGGCGCAAGCCTCGTCTACCGCCTGCGCTTCGGCCGCAGCCCGCTGGCCTACCGGAGCACCGGGGCCGACTCCGCCCACACGCGCCTCACGCGGCGCATCAGCGGCGCCTCACTGGTGTGGGCGGGCTCGGTGGTGGCGGCGGCGCTCTGGCCGCGCTGGTCCGAGCTGCCCTGGGGCCGGCCCCTGCTGGCCCTTCCGCCGGAGGTGGGCTGGGCGCTGGGCGTGCTCGGGCTGGTGGGCATGCTGGCGGCGCAGTACGGCATGGGCGCGACGTTCCGCATCGGCGTGGACGCGGGGGAGGCCCCGCCCGTGCTGCACGAGAGAGGACTCCACCGCTCCTCGCGCAACCCCATCTACGTCTTCTCCTACCTGTACCTCGTGGGCGCCTCGCTCTGGGCTCCGTCGCTGGTGACGCTCGGGGCGTGCGCGGTGCTGGGGGGGCTGTTCCACGGGCTGGTGCTCCAGGAGGAGCGCTACCTCTCCGCCCGCCTCGGCGAGGCCTACGCGCGCTACCGCCAGCGCGTCCCCCGCTACCTCTAAAGGCCC
>NZ_JABUMQ010000609.1:0-2150 GCF_013336645.1 Myxococcus sp. CA039A
GCCCCCCACACCCCGCACATGCCGCCCTCGCTTCTAAACAAGGGACTCGTGACGGCTCTTTCCGTCACCTCCGGCCTCGCCTGGGCGGGCCCGAAGCTCGCAGGCCCCTATATGGGGGATACCTACGGGCAGGTGGACCTGCACATGGTGGGCGAGCGCCTGGTCGGCACGTCCGCCGGGTCCGGGGGCGGCTGCAAGTTCCCCGCGGGCACGGAGGTCCTCACCGGTGAGTTCCAGGGGAACGTCCTGGTGGCCACGGTGCAGGTGTGCCTGTCCGGGGTACCCGAGTGCGTGGGTGCCCGGAGCTTCCCGGTGCTGGCCGTCTACAACCCCCAGTCGTCGGTCATCACCGCGCGTTTCCGGCTGCCCGAGGGGTGCCACTCTCCGGGGCTGAAGGACTCGCAGCTGCTGCTGCGGGGCCTGGGCGGCGCGCCGGTGGAGGAGGGCGAGGAGGAGGGCGCCGCTTCTGGAGCGCAGGGGAGCGCGCCGGATGCCGCCACCGACGAGCCCGAGGAGGCCGTCGCCGCGGCGCCGAAGAGCCCCGAGGCGAAGGTCGCCGAGGCCCGCCCCTCCGTGGTGGCGACAAGTCCCGTGAGCATGGGCCTGCAGTTGCTCGCGGTGGGCAAGTGGGAGGTCGCCCGCTCGCGCTTCGAGGCAGCGCTCCTGGAGGACGCTCGCAACCTGGACGCGCTCGTGGGCATGGCCGGCTGCCATCTGGGGACGGGCAACTCCTCCAAGGCGCTGGAGTCGCTGAACCGGATCTCCTCGGTGCCCGCCGGGCGGCCGGATGTCTACGCATGGCAGGCGTACGCGCACGACATGGCCGGCAACAAGAGCCGGGTTCCGTATCTGCTGCGCCGGGCGCTGGACCTGGGCTGGAAGCCCGAGGAGCCCAAGCCCTGGGAGGCCGCGCTGGTGAAGGCGCTGGCCGGTGACATCGAGCAGGCCAGGCAGGCGAAGAATCGAAAGCGCGCGCCGGGCCGCGAGTCGGCGGGAGCCGGAAGCACCAGCCCGTGAGTCAGACGCCCTCGCCCCCCAGGACCCAGCGGGTCTTCGGCCACTACGAGATTCTCTCCGTGCTGGGCAAGGGCGGCATGGCGGAGGTGTATCGCGCGCGGGTGTTGTCCGGCCCGCGTGAGGGCTGGACGGTGGCCCTCAAGCGGCTCTTGCCGGCGCTGACGGCGGATCCGGAGTCGGTGTCGCTGTTCTCGCGCGAGGCGCAGCTGTCCAAGCAGTTGCACCACCCGAACATCGTCACGGTGCTGGATGCCGGCGAGCTGGAGGGCATCTACTTCATCGTCATGGAGCTGGTGGATGGCCGGGACCTCGGTCAGATCCTCCGCCGCTGCAAGGTGCGCGGCATCCCCCTGCCACTGGACTTCGCGGTGTACCTGGGCAAGGTGCTGCTGGAGGCGCTCGCGTACGCGCACGGCGCCACCGGGCCGCAGGGCGAGCCGCTGGGCATCGTCCACTGCGACGTGTCCCCGTCCAACCTCTTCATCTCCCGCGTGGGCGAAATCAAGCTGGGCGACTTCGGTGTCTCCCGCGTGCTCGTCGACGGCAAGCTCCAGGAGGGAGAGGTGCTGGGCAAACCCTACTACCTGTCCCCGGAGTCGCTGCTCGGCGAGGTGAGCCCGGAGGCGGACCTGTGGGCGGCGACGGTGGTGTTGTACGAGCTGCTGACGCTGGAGCGTCCCTTCACCGGCGCCACGCCGGACGAGGTGTTCCACGCCATCCGCTCGCGGAGCTACCGGCCGCTGCGGGAGCTGCGCCCGGACGTGCCGGAGGCGCTCGAGGACGTGGTGCGGCGCGCCTTCTCCGAGCGTCCCGAGGACCGCTTCCCCTCGGCTGACTCCTTCGCCCAGGCGCTCGCCCCGCACTATGACGAGCGGGTGGGCACGCCGCTGGCCATCGCCGCCGTGGTGCGAGGCCTGTTCGGCGCCAGTGACGACGCAGCCGCGAGCACGCCGGTGCCCCCTTCCGGCACGTCGCGCGCGGAGTAGGGGAGCAGGCGCGCGCTCGCGCCGAGGCTCGCGGCCCCAGTCCCCTCTGGCCGAGGGGATGGAGATGCTTCCTTCCGAGCGTGCATGTCCGCACCCCGAGGATCGCCATGGCCACCCAGCCCCAGCCTCCGAAGCCCCAGCCCGAAG
>NZ_JABUMQ010000060.1:0-40116 GCF_013336645.1 Myxococcus sp. CA039A
GTAGGGGACAGGGGAGCGGCGGGGTTCAACGCACCAAGCTAGGTGCGGCGCCCACGTCCACGCTTGTATGATTCTGCAGATGCAGAGCCACTTGTTGATGGGCGGAGGGAGATCTCTGTACGTCGGCCGCTTCCACGAGCTGCCCAGGCATCGGTTCGCCGCCAACGCCGTCCTCGTGGGGCTCGATGATGCGTTCGACCTCATCGACGGTGACGGCCGCGTCGAGCACCACGAAGCCGCCTTCGTGCGCGGGTGGCAGTGGCATGCGCTCGACTTTCATGGTGGACGCGCGGCCGTGCTGTTTCTGGAGCCCGGCGCGGGCCTCAGCCGTCAGGTGGACGCAGGCGCGTTGCGCGCGGCGGTTGAAACCGCCCTTGTCTCGCGAAGGCCCGAACCCTGGACCGAACTCTTCCAGAACGCCTTGAATCTGGGCCCCTGTCCGCTGACGGTCGACGCACGCATCGCTCGCATCGCCGCGTTTCTTTCCACACCCACTGACAAACCCTCCGATGCGATGACCATGGCGCGGCGGGTGGGGGTCTCCACGTCCCTCGTCGAACACCGATTCAGGGAACAGTTCGGCGTCCCGTTGGGTGCCTTTCGCGCCTGGCACCGGATGCAAGCGGCCACCGCGCTCGCGCTCAGAGGCCGAAGCCTCACCGAGGTCGCGCACGCCGCGGGCTTCTGTGATTCGGCCCATTTCTCCCGACTGTTCAGCAGGATGTTCGGCTTGCCGCCCTCGAAGGTCTTCACCCATGGCCTTTCGGGCACCGTCTTCGACGCACGAGGCCCCCGCTGAGCGTCACGGTCGATGTCCGAATCTTCATTCCGGCATCCACCGCGCGATGTCAGTATGTCCTCCGCGCCCCAATCGTTTCAGCGACTGACGCGGCCAGGAGGCCAGCAACCCACCTCCAGGGACTGTGGCTCATGGAGGAAGTGATGCGACGGCTTGGAATGGTGCTGGGGCTCCTGGGGTGCATGGGATGCGCGACCCTCACGCGAGGTATCGACACCCAGTACAACCCGGAGACGGGTCGGTACGAGACGCCCACGCATGAGCTCGTCTATCAGGTGCCCGTCGAGGACGCGCTGATGACCGTCCGATACCTCCTGGAGAAGGACCACTACGACGTGATGGAGAAGGAGGGAGGACTGGAGCTGTTCTCCTCCTTCATTCCGGAGGTCGTTCCCCCCGAGCGCTACTACATCAAGGGAGAGCGGCTCGGGCCCCGGCAGGCACTCGTTCGAGTCTTTCGCCTCAGGTATTCGGCGGAGGGGGGCGGCTCCAGCGCGGAGGTCTCCGGTCGGACCCGCGATCAGCTCTCCGTGCCCGCCATGTCGGAGGCCTTCAACAACATCCCAGGGCTGGAGGGCTACCGGCCGGCGCACGGCTACCGCGACATGAGCGTCGAGCAGAAGCTCCTGGAGCGGCTGGAGATGGCCCCCGCGCTGGAGCTGGTGGATGGCAATCCTCCTGTTCCCCTCCGCTCGGTGGTGATGGAGAGCGCGGGCGAGGAGGGTGGGGCCCCCGTCGCCGCCATCGCTCCCGCGTGTGGTGCTCCCGTGGAGGGCGCCTCGTCCTTGTTCGCGGCGGGAGGCGTCCTGCTCGTGGCGGACCCGCTGGGCACGCAGGAGGTGCCGTCCGCGGCGCTGCGGATGTTGTGCGAGGCCACGGCCCAGGCGCTGCCGGTGACGCTGGCGCTGTCCATTCCCGTCTCCGAGCAGCCGCTCCTCGAGCGCTACCTCGCCAGCGACGGCGCTTCATCGGCCGTTCAGGATCTCCTCTCGGGGAGCGCCTTCTGGCGCCGGGCCTACCAGGACGGGCGCAGCAGCCGCGCCATGCTGTGGCTCGTCGAGCAGGCTCGCCGCTTGCGCGTCTCCGGAAAGGACGTGGCCGTGGCCGCCATCGACGCCGACAGGGCCCAGGGCAATGAACGCGAGGCGCAGATGGCCCAGCACCTGCTGAACGCCCAGTCGAAGCGCCCCCAGTCCTGGACGCTGGTGCTCGCGGGCAGCGTCCATGCTCGCACCACGGAGGTGAACTGGGATGGCGACTTCGAGCCCATGGGCGTTCGCGTGGCGCGCGCCCTGCCTTCTTCGGTGCGTGCCCTGGACGTGGGCTTCCAGCGCGGCACCCAGTTCGTCTGCCGCTACGACGTCTGGGACGAGGACGTGGAGTGCAACGTCTTCGGCATCAGCCCGACGCTCGAGGCACGGCAGGCCTCCACGCAGGCCGCGGGCCTGAAGCTCTTCACCGCCCAGCAGCCCCACGGCTTCCACGGCCGGCTCTACCTGGGCGCGCTGACCGCGTCCCCGCCCGGGCTCCAGGCGCCGCGCCGGCCCACTCCGGTCAACCCCGTGCCCGCCACGAAGTGATTCCGCGGCGGGCGAACAGAGGGGCGCGAGGCTCGATGAGCCGTCCGAATCACGGCCTGCCTATCGAGAAGTGGGTGACGAGCGGACTCGGTGTCGAGGCCGCTCGGGCGCCGTCACAGCGGCATATTGACTGCAACTCCCTCGCGGCCGGAAGCCCACTCGCGCAAGTACGCGTTGAGTTCCCCGAAGAATGACACCGACACCAGGTCCGCCACCGCGAAGAGTTCGCGGAGCAGCGAACCCACATGGTTGTTATGTGTTTCGGCCGCGTCGGCGTCGACGTACTCCTCGATGATCGAAAAATGACCGGGCTTCTGCGTGGTGAACCACTGATAGCGCAACGTTCCCGGCTCGGTCGCGGCGACGGAGGCCAAGGCCCGCGCCACTCGCAGGAACTCCGTCTCCCCGTCGGTCCGTGCTTTGAACTCACATAGAACCACAAGACTCATACGATGCTCCTCCTCAGGCCGTGCCTGGAGGGTCGGTTTTCGCTGTGCCACGCGGTGGGCTCGAAGTCGTTTGATAACGTGCTGCGCGCCGCGATGGCGAGCAGAAGTTGCGCGCCTGGGTCCGCGGTCAAGAGGTCTTCCTGGCAGTGCGCTACCGCGGTGCATGTCAGGGCTTCAGTCCCGGTCCGGCGCCCCGAGGGGAAAGTTCGGCCTGAACCACCGCGCCTCGTCCACTGCCCGGGCGAAGGACGGGCGGGCAAGCAACCGGGCGCGGTAGGCGCGCAGCTGGGGAAACGCCTCGGAAATCGGATGCGTCCAGTCCGCGTAGAAGAGCGAGGGCGCGGCCGCGCAGTCCGCGAGCGTGAAGTCCGCACCGGCGGCCCAGGTCCTGCCGCCAAGCCGTCCTTCGAGCCACGCGTAGGCGAGCTCTAGCTTTTGCGCGGCAAAGGCCAGGCCTTCCTGTCGCTTTACCGGATCACCCGTCAGCGCGCCGTCCACCGCGCGCTGCACCGGAGTCATGACGTGCAGGTCGAAGAATCGGTCGAGGAACCGCACGTCCAACGCGGCCATCGGCTCCGAGGGGAGCAGGCGCACCGGCCCGGGATGCACGAGCTGCAAGTACTCGATGATGACGCTGGTCTCGACGACGTTGCGCTCGCCGTCCACCAGCAGCGGGAACTTGCGCAACGGCCAACGCTGGAGCCACTCGGCCGAGTGCTGCGGCGTATCCGGCCCGAGGCTGCGGAAATCGAAGGGCGTACCGTTCTCGTACAGCGAGATGAGCACTTTCTGCGTGTACGAGGAGAAGCAATGACCATAGAGCGCGAGCGACATCGTGAGGCCTCCAGGAACCAGTTGCATGTTGCAATGGGTTGATTTCTGCCCGAGGCACTTGCAGATTGCAAGTGGTGACTTCAGGAGACTCGCTGTGCCCCACACGAAACGATCCGGCTGTCCGATCAACCTCACACTCGAACAGCTGGGCGACCGCTGGAGTCTGATCGTCATCCGCGACGTGATGTTCGGGAACAGGTGCACCTACGGTGAGCTGCTCGCGCAGAGCGAGGAGGGCATCGCGTCGAACATCCTCGCGGACCGGCTGAAGCGGCTGACCGCGTCCGGCCTGCTGACGCGACGAAGCGCTCCGGAACACAGGCAGAAGGGGATCTACAACCTCACGGAAGCGGCCATCCAGCTCGTGCCCCTGCTCGCGCAGATGGGGGCCTGGGGCCGCCGGCATACCCGGCCGAGCAAGGAGTTGTCGGTCCGCGCGGAACTGCTGGAGAAGGGCGGCCCGCCTCTGTGGAATGCGTTCATGGAGGAGCTGCGCCACCTGCATCTGGGGGCGCCCCGCCCAGTTCGCTCGGTGTTCGGTGAACTCCAGGCCGCCTACGAGAAGGCCTGTGCGCGCCGCGGCGGCGCGACCCACGCTGACGAGCCTTGAGCGCGGCTCTCCAGGAACCGCTTGGGCACCCATGGCTCAGCGAGCGAATTTCGGGTAGGCATCACCCGGAGTGGATGAACCGCCTCGGGTGGCGGCCCTGGGGGCTCCGTCAGGCGCGTGGTCGCGATGGGGGACCTCACGTTGAAAGACCATATGAGACGGATGGCGATGTCGACGGGGCTCGTGGGCGCTGTCCTATGTGGATGGCTGCTGGTTGCCTGTGGGGGGAATGGCAACGGGCTGCCTGACGGTTCGACGCCGACGGATTCTGGAACGCACACCGAGCGGGATTCCGGCACACCGGAGCAGAAGGACGCGGGCCCGACGGATGCGGGCCTCGGGGACGCAGGGCCTCTGTAGGACACCTCGCCTCCCGACGCGCCGATGCTCATCGGGACCGCGCCCGCCTCTCCCGCCAATGCCAACGTGCCGCACATCCTGGCCAGGACCGAGCCCGGGGCGCGCGTGCGCATCTTCACCGTCGCGGGCTGCTCCGGCGTCATTGCCGGCGAGGGCGCCGCGGACGCCGAAGGACTTCGCCACCGTGAAGGGGTACCTCGGGAATATCGAGGTGGCAACCAGCCCTCTCGGCAACGCCGTCGTCGTCTGGCCTCGCCAGGACCTGGACGCGGGCACCGATACCCTGCTCTCGGCCGTCTTCGAGTAGGCCCGCCTGGGTGCTTGCCTCTTGCCCCGGGACGCCCCGGGGCGGAGGACTCTTCGACCTTCAGGGCCGGATTGAGCCACCGCGAGCGTCCCCCGCGGTGGGCGGTGCCGAGGTCGATGCCGAGCCGGTGAAGAAGTCGATCAACCCGTGCGGAGCGTTGTCGCCGAAGCAGAGTCGGTGGAGGGTCTCCGCATCGGCGGCTTCGTTCGCGCTGCGGGTGAACATGGGTTCCTCGTACTCGGCGAGCGCGGCTTCGAGGTCGCCTCGGTGCGCGGCGATGGCCTTGCCGAGTTCGGCGCCGTCGTACATCGCGAGGTTGGCGCCTTCACCAGACGGCGGCATCAGATGCGCGGCGTCGCCGAGAAGCGTCACCCCAGGCACGCGCTCCCACCGATGTCCCGGCGGAAGCGCGTGGATGGTCCGGGGGACGAGGTCTGTCTCGCCATCGGTGATGAGCGCGGTGAGCGCTGGCGCCCAACCGTCGAACTCCGCCGCGACTCGAGCCTTCGCCGCCTTCGGGTTGGCGAAGTCGATGCCGGCCATCCACTCCCTCGGCCTGGTGAGCGCGACGTAGGTGTGCAGGACGCCGTTGGTTTCGCGGTGGGCCTGGATGCCCTTGCCGGGCGTGAGGGCGAGCATCGCCCCGCCTCCGACGGCTTTCGCGCTGGCCGGGTGGCGAGCGTCGGCGTTGAAGAGATAGGTCTCGATGAACGAGATGCCGACGTACTCGGGCCTCGCGTCGGACAGCAGCGGCCGGATCCTCGACCACGCGCCGTCCGCGCCGACGAGGAGGCTCGTCGTGACAGTCGACCCGTTCGCGAACGTCACCGCATGACGCCCATCGCCGAGCGCGTGGACGGCGGTGACCTTGTGTCCCCACTGGACGGTTCCCGCAGGGAGCGAGTCGAGCAGGAGGCGCCGCAGCTCACCTCGATGCACCTCGGGGCGACGGCCGCCGCCGTTGTCGGGCTCATCGAAAAGGACCGCGCCGCGCGGGTCGAGCACCCGCATGGCCTCTCCGCCTTCGTGGATGATTCGGCGGAATTCGTCGAACAGTCCGGCCTCCTTCAGCGCGAGCTGTCCGTTGTGGTCGTGGATGTCGAGCATCCCGCCCTGCGTGCGCGCGTCCGCGGACGCATCGGCCTCGTAGACGGTGGAGGCGATGCCGTGGACGTGCAGAACGCGCGCGAGCGTCAACCCGCCGAGGCCGGCGCCAATGATCGTGATGGGGGTCATCGTGCTTCCTTTCGAGTGGGAGACCGCCCCGCGATGCGGCCGTCGGTCTCTGGAACGCCGTTCCATTGACCATGTTGGAACGCTGTTCCAGAGCTGTCAAGATGGGGCCATGGCGAAGGCAACGCGCGGGTCGGAACGACGTGAGGAGGCGCTCTCACGCGAGCGAATCGTCGAGGTGGCAATCGAGCTGCTGGACGACGAGGGGGAGGGCGGGTTGACCTTCCGAGCGCTTGCCTCGCGGCTGGCCACTGGACCTGGCGCTATCTACTGGCACATCGCGAACAAGAACGAGTTGCTCGTCGCCGCCAGTGACGCCGTCGTCGCCCGCGCGATGGGCGAAGTGCTCGCCTCCGCCAGTCCGCGCGAGGCAATCCGAGGCATCGCCGCCGGCGTGTTCGAGGCAATCGACGCGCATCCGTGGGTGGGCGCGCAGCTGTCCCGCGCTCCGTGGCAGACCGCGATGCTGCAGATCTTCGAGCGCCTCGGGCGTCAGGTCCAGGCGCTGGGGGGGCCAGAGCGCGCCTGGTTCACGTCGGCGTCGGCGCTGTTGAGCTACATCATCGGCGTGAGCGTCCAGAATGCCGCGAACGGCCGCCTGCTCGAGCCGCCCGTGGACCGCGCGGACTTTCTCGAGAAGGTGTCGGCCCAGTGGACACGCGACGCCCACGCGTATCCGTTCACCGTGAAGGTCGCCGCGCGACTGCGCGAGCACGACGACCGCGCCGAGTTCCTCGCCGGCATCGACCTCATCCTCGCCGGCATCGAGGCTTCGCGGTAGCCGGTCCTCGACAGGAGAAGGTCTGACGAGGACTCAGCGCCGACGGGAGGTGCCCGGCTTCCGCGTGCGTGCCGGGCGCCGAACTCCGGACGCCCGCGCCTCGAGCACCTTCGCTTCGGCGAGCAACCACTGACGCAAGGGGCCCAACCGCTCGGCGTGGCGTGGCGTGTCCAGGTAGACGAGGTGATACGCGAAGCCCTCCAGCTCCGGCCCGAATGGCTGCACGAGCGCCCCGCTGGCCAGCTCCTCCGCCACGAGCACGAGGCTGACGAGCGCGATGCCCTGCCCCGCGACAGCCGCCTGGATGGCGTGAGACTCGTCGGAGAAGCGCAGCTCGCCGTTCGGGGCGCGGTACCGCCCGCCCGCGCTGGCGAACCACCGGTTCCACGTCGGAGTCGCATCCTCGACGCGGTGCCACTCGAAGTGGATGAGCGGATGGTGGCCGAGGTCCTCCCGTCCGCGCACCCCCAAGCGCGGACTGCACACAGGCGCGAAGCGGTCCTGAAACAGCAACTCCGAGCGCAGCCCCGCATGCGCCCCCCGGCCATAGCGGATGGCCAGGTCCACTCCTCCCGCCCGCAAGTCCACGGTCTCATCGGAGGCATGAAGCCGCAGGTCCAGGCCAGGGCACGCGGCCCGGAACGCGGGCACGCGCGGCACCAACCACTTCGACGTGAAGGCGACCGTGGACGAGAGCGTGAGGAGCTCCTGGGCGGAGGGCGCCCTGAGCGCTTCGACCCCACGGACCATGGTGTCAAAGCCCTCCCTCAGCGACGGGAAGAGCTCCGCCCCCTCTTTCGTCAGGACCACGCGACGGATGTGCCGTTCGAAGAGCCGCAGCCCCAGCCACTCCTCCAGCTGACGGACCTGGTGGCTGATGGCCGTGGGGGTCACCGCGAGTTCGTCCGCGGCGTTCTTGAAGCTGAGATGCCGTGCGGCCGCCTCGAAGGCCCGAAGCGCCGACAGCGGTGGGAGGTCCCTCATGAAGCACCCATGGATGAATCAGGCTCAGCCATCGCCTGAGGAATACGCGTTTGTCAGGGGAGTGGCCAGCCTCTATCTCTCTTCGTGTCCGGTCCGCGCCATGGATGAGCGCGACTCAACCGGAACCCCGTTGGAGACAACCCATGGTCAAAATCCTTCATCTCGATTCGAGCGCTCGCGCGGGTGGGTCCGAGCAGGTGCCTCATGGCTCACATACGCGCCGGCTGTCCTCCCGTTTCGTCGCGCGCTGGCGGGCAAGCCGTCCGGGCGACACGGTCGTCTACCGGGACGTCGGGCAGGCACCTCCCACTCCCGTGACGGGACGGTGGATTCACGCGGCGTTCACTGCTCCCTCGAAGCGGGAACCGTGGATGACGGACGTGCTCGCGGAGAGCGACGCGCTGGTGGATGAGCTGCTCGACGCGGACCTCATCGTCGCGGGCGTGCCCATGTACAACTTCAACGTGCCAGCGCAGTTCAAGGCGTACATCGACAACATCATCCGAGTGGGCCGCACCTTTGGGTTCGACCGCTCACGGCCCGGTGAGCCCTACTGGCCCCTGCTGACCGAAGCGCGCAAGAAGCTCGTCATCCTGAGCTCGCGCGGCGACTTCGGCTATGGACGCGGCGAACGACTCGAGGCCATGAACCATGTCGAGCCGAGCATCCGCACCGCGTTCGGCTACATCGGCATCACGGACATGGACTCCGTGGCGGTCGAATACGACGAGTATGGCGGTGAGCGGCTCAAGCGCTCCATCGCCCACGCGGAGGAACAAGTCGATGTCCTCGTGGCCCGGCTGCTGCGCCTTGCACAGTGACGGAGATTCGCCGGGCTTCCGCATCGAGTCCGGCGGGACCATTCACAGGCCCCGCCGTCTCGATGCCTCTGCTCACAACGCGAGGAAGTTCGCGGTCAAGAAGGCGGCGTACCAGTTGATGGGCGTGATTCCGTTGGTCGTGTAGTCCGCCGTATGGTTGTTGGTGGTGAGCTGCCAGTGGGTCAAATCCCACGGAGACCAACCGATCCACACGTCGCTGTTGTTGTTCATGAACGTGAGCGCGTTCGTAATCTGGGGCTGCGCGAAAGACTCGTGGATTCCTATCCCCATCTCGGACAGGAACAGCTTCTTGCCGTGGGTTCTCGCCCAGTGGGTGACCGCCGTGAGCTGAGCGCCGTAGGACGACTCATCGTTGCTGCCGTAGCCTTCCGGGTAATACGAATGCATGTCGAAGGCGTAGTTGTTGGCGCTGTCCGTGATGGAGAGGGCCGCGACCGAGTCGAGCGGACCTCCGCCCGGAGCCCAGGTGTGCCAGTGCCCCACGTCCGATGCGCGCGTGTTGGGAACCAGGATCAACTGGGTTGAACCTGTCGCGCGCACGGCGTTCATGACCGTCTGAATCCCGGCGAACCAGGTGGTCGACGTCATCGGGAGATCATGCGGCTCGTTCATGAGGTTCAGGATGACCTTGGGGTTTGTCTTCACCAGATTCGCGAGCTTCGTCCAGACGTCGGCGAGATGGTTCACGGTCAGCGTCCCGTCTCCGATGACGCGTTGGACGTAGTTCCCCGTCTGATTTCCCGCGCCATCGAACGCGCCTGTCGCATAACGATTGTAGTTATGGAGGTCGAGCACAAGGGTGAAGCCCTGGGCCGTCGCCAGGTTGATGTAATTCATCATGCCGTTCGAATACGCCGTATTCAGCGGGCCCAGGAGCGTGTGCTGGAGGCGCTCCCAGGAGATTGGCAGGCGAATCAGGTTGAAGCCCTTGCCCTTGTAGTATGCGAGCTCCGCGGTGATCTGGGTCGACGACGGCATCTCGTAAAAGGTCTGGCCGGTCCAGCCACCCCAGTCGTTGCCGTACTCCATCCCGGCGCGGTTGATTCCGCGATAGGCCACGCCGGTGGGATAGGTCTTCCCCAGGCCGGTCGGCGGATTCGTGGTGTCATTCTCCAGCACGATTCCGTCGACCCCGTAGACCACCGCCGTGGCGCTCTGGATGGTGAGCTTGTTGAAGGTCGTCAGCGCTCCCTTGAGCGCGCTCATCGGGATTCTGACGCGCGTCCAGTGCCCCGGAGGCAGGGAACCCAGGCTCGGATTCGCGTAGGCGCTGATGGCGACTCCCGCATTCCCGTCGACACCCTCCTGGCTCACGATGACCTTGAGGGCCTGGATGGCCGTGAGGTTTGAAGTGCCTGGGTTGATGGCGAAGCTCACGGCGACGTGGTTGGAGACCGGAAGGCTGGAGCCGACCGCGCCCAAGGCCAGGGCACTGTTGGCTGGCGCCGTCACCTTCATGGACGTGGTGCCATAGGCCTTGCTGGCCGTGTCGGGTGCGAGCGTGGTGCCGCCCCAGCTGTAGCCGGTGCTCCAACCGGACGCGACCGCATCGTCATACAGGACCGTCATGGTGGAGGTGTCGAGCGCGGGCAGCCGCGGAATCTCGATGGCGATGCCATCGATGCCGTAGTTGACCGCGGTCTGCGCCATGAGCGTGAGCTTGTTGAAGGTGGTCAGCGAGCCCTTGAGCGCGCTCATCGGGATGGTGACGCGAGTCCATTCACCCGCGCCCAGGGAGTCGAAGCTCGGGCTGGCGTAGTTGCCGATGGTGACGCCCCCGTTTCCGTCGACGCCCTCCTGGCTCACGATGAGCTTGAGGTTCTTGATTGCCGTCAGGTTCGCGGTGCCCGGATGGATGGCGAAGCTCACCGCCGTGTAGGTATTGGTCGAGAACGACTGACCGTCAGCTCCCAACGCAAGGGCGCTGTCGGCGGCGGAGGTGACCTGCATCGACGAAGCGCCGTAGGCCTTGATGCTCGTCGTCGAACCATGGGAGACGTTGCCCCAACTGTAGCCGGCATCCCAACCTGGCGTGACGGCATCGTCATACAACACCGTCTGGTAGGAGGTGTTCATCGCTGGCAGGAGCAACAGCCTGTCCGTGCTCGAAGCGGGTGCTTCCATCAGCAGGTCGCTTGCGGTCAGGCCTGCTTCTTCGCTCGAAGGCGGAGCACATGCCGCGCCAAGGGTGAAGATACTTCCCAGAAGAACGTACAAACACTTTCTCGAAACCGGTGGTCGTCCCATGCAGGCCCCCTGGAGTTGGCGCATGATTTAACGACCACCGCTTCAGCGGCAACTGCTCGTTCCATTTGATGACAACTATTGCTCTCCGACGGGCTCAACCTGACGAACGCGTTCACATCGTCGTAGTTGTCGCCGGCCACGCGGAGGGGCCGTGTTCCTATCCGTGTGTAAAAGGCGAGCAGGAGCGAAGGAGGAAGAGGGACGCTCCTCGGAGGTCAACCCAAGAGGGTCTTCCTTTGGCGAGGAGGCCGAGGCGTTCCCCGCCGAACCAGGACCCTGGCGGTCGTGTGATTCGTGAGGCCCCGCGTCGTTCAGCGCGTCTGGTAGACGGCGAGCGCCTCGGCCTCGATGCGCTTGATCCAGGCGTTCTTGCAATCGCTGTAGGCGTGCGAGTCGTTTGGATGAAGGCGCTGACATCGCGCCTTCTCGTCGTCGTAGTCGCGGGCGACGCTCGGCCGTTCACGCAGGTAGTCGCGGAACGCGAGGTGCCGAGAGATTTCCCGAGAGCCGTCGGCATAGCCATGGAGTTGGACGAGGCGCTCTCGGGTCCTCGGGTTGTCCTTCGTGCAGTAGCGACGGCCCGGGAGGCCGAGCTCTCCCCACACCGCGTAGCCGAGCGCTTCGAGCACGCCCTGGTGCTTGTCGAGCTCGTCCACCGAAGTGACGACGGGGATGAGGTCGAGGATGGGCTTCGCGGAGATGCCGGGGATGGCCGTCGAGCCGACGTGATGGACCCGCAGAACGACGGGGCCTAACGCGTCCGCGAGGGACCTGGCCTCTGCGGCGGCGGCTTCTGCCCAGCGCGGGTCATGGGGAACCAAGGTGACTTGAATCGGTGGCGGCACGTTGTTCTCCTACTCGCGGCTCGTGGTCGTCTACGCGAGCTCCCCAACGAAGAAGATGTCGTCGGGGACGGGCCTCTTCCCTGTGTATCGGTCTGATGCTTTCAGCGGGCGCGTACGGTGCAGGAGGTCTTGATGTAGTCCACATCATCGTAATAGGCACAGGAGAAGTACACATCGAGCCGGGCGGTCGCGGTGCAGTCCTGGCGCCCGGTCTGGGCGGTGAGGTCTGTGTCCAGGTTCACGCAGTCGCAGCCCTTGCAGCTCTCCTTCTTGTTCAGACACATGTGGGTCGTCTCAGCGGTGACGATGGTCGCGCAGTATTGAGTGGCGCGCTTGCAACGGGTGTCGCCACACTCCAGGGTCTCTGGGAATGACTGGGTGTCATCGTCCCCATCGTCTTGGTTCGAGCCGCCACAGCCCACCACCAGCATGGAGAGAAGCACCAGGTACCGCGTCGTCGCCTTCATGTCGTCGCCCCGAGGAGTCATGGGGGGGCATGAACGCCCCCTCCTGACGGGAAGAGACAGGCCGGGCGACACCGTTGCATGAAAACGACCGTGCCCCTCCCGGCGAGAGGTGCCAGAGGGGCATACCAAGGGCGTAGGTGGAACCGGGGGCCAAGGAAAAGCCCAGCAACTCCTTGAGGTTGCGGGGCTTGCCAGGTTGCCCCGACGGGATTCGAACCGGAGGAGCCGGTCCGAGGAGCACGGCACGGGGGTTCTGGTGTTTCATCTCCCGCGCCGTGCCTCCCCACTCCGAACCCCGAGCCTCCATGATGGCAAGCAAGGCATGCTGGGTCCTCTTCGCCGCCCTCTGTCTGGCTGTGGGCCTCTATCCCGGCAGCTACTTCCTCGCGGCCTCGAACTTCGGAATCCTTGGCTTGAAGAGCAGCGCGCTCCTGGCCGACCCCGTCTGGAACGCGGCCTTCTACACGCACATCGCCCTGGGAGGACTCGCGCTGGCCATCGGCTGGGCCCAGTTCGTCGAAAGACTGCGACTCAATCGCCCAGGCGCACACCGGCTCCTTGGAAAGCTCTACGTCGGAGCGGTCCTCCTGAGCGGGCTCTCCGGGGTCTACGTCGGCTTCTTCGCCACGGGTGGCGTCATCGCCGCGTCGGGCTTCGTCAGCCTGGGCCTCGTCTGGCTCTATACGACGGTCTCCGCCTATCGACTCATCAAGAGCCGGCGCATCGAGGAACACCGGCTCATGATGACCTACAGCTATGCCGCCTGCTTCGGGGCGGTCACGCTGAGGCTCTGGATGCCCATCCTGATTCCCACCCTGGGCGACTTCATGTCGGCCTACAGAACCGTCGCCTGGCTCTGCTGGGTCCCCAACCTCGGCGTGGCCTACCTCATCTCGCGCAGACGGCACCAGGCGAGCGAGCTCGTGCCTTCGTGAAGTGACCCCTGTTCAGACGGTGCGCAGCGGGCGACGGCGCAACAGGTCGAAACTGGCAAGGCCATACAGCCGAAGCTTGAGCGTCATGAGCGGGCCCTCGCATGAAGGCGTGGGGCGACCGGTCAGGAAGGTGGGCTTGCATTCCCGCTATTCTGTGGTACTAAGTACTGGTAGTCAGTACCACTGAGTAGTTCGAGGAGCGGTTCGTGGGCAAGCAGATGACGGAGATGCTCAAGGGCACGCTGGAGGGCATCGTCCTGGCAATCCTGTCCGCGCGGGCGGCGTACGGGTACGAAATCACGGTGCGGTTGCGGGAGATGGGCTTCTCCGACATCGCCGAGGGCACCGTCTATGCGCTGCTCGTCAGGTTCGAGCTGCGCGGCCTGGTGGGCGTGGAAAAGGTCCCGTCCGAGAAGGGGCCGCCGCGCAAGGTGTATTCGCTCAACGCGCAGGGACAGGCCTACCTCGAGGAGTTCTGGCGGACGTGGAGCTTCCTCACCGAACGGCTCGAACAACTCCATAAAGGAGGCGGATGACATGTTCATCTCAATGCTTATCTCGAAGGTGATCGGCGACAAAAGGCAATGGCGACAGTACAAGGCGCGCGCGAAACAACTTCCCCCGAGCTATCGCACGGCGGTCGAAGCCCTGGAGCGCTACCTGATGTACTTTGGAACGGGGGGTGACGGGACCGCGATCTATGTGGACCTCGTCGACCTGTTTGAACAGAGCGCGGCGAACCGGACTCCCGTCCGCCAGATTGTCGGGGAAGACCCCGTGGAGTTCATCGAGACCTTCGTCCTGAACTATCCAAGGGGACAGTGGATTGTCCGGGAGCGGGAACGGCTGACCGACGCCATCGCGCGCGCCGCAGAAGAAGAGGCGAAGGGCGCTTGATGGCAATACAGCACGTCATCCACGTGCTGCGTTTGTAACGATTTCCTCGCCGCTGCCAGCGCACCCGCGCCGAGCGAGAAGGCCGTCGAGCCCGTGCTCGGACAGGCATTGGCGTCATCACGACTCACCGCGCGCTCGAAACACAAGCAGCAACGGATTTGCGACGTCAGCTCGCGAAGCACGACTCCATGCGTCGTGTCGCGGCGCTGCGCAAGCAATGCGTTTCAGACCCTCTCGAAAGGAAGTGCGTCATGTTGGACACGACAAGCGGAACCGTAGTGCAGGGGCACGTCGAGGATGGCTGGGGGAAAGTGGCTGATGTCTTCCGGGCGAACTTCGAGGGGTCCCCTGGCGAGGTCGGCGCGGCATGCTGCGTCTACGTGGACGGCCGTCCCGTCGTCGACCTGTGGGGCGGCCTCGCCGAGCGCGAGGCGAAGCGTCCGTGGAACAGGGACACCATCTCGTTGGTCGCATCCACGACCAAGGGGGCTACGGCGATCTGCGCCCATCTGCTGGCACAGCGCGGCGAGCTCGATCTGGACGCTCCGGTGGTCAAGTACTGGCCGGAGTTCGGCGCCGCCGGCAAGGAGCATATCCCGGTGCGCTGGCTGCTCTCACACCAGGCCGGTCTGCCGGTCGTCGATGGTCCGCTGACGTTCGAGGACGCCTGCGCCTGGCATCCGGTCATCCGGGCGCTCGAGGCGCAGAAGCCGGAGTGGCCTCCGGGCACCGAGCACGTCTACCACGGCATGACCTTCGGGTTCCTGGTCGGGGAGGTCGTGCGGAGGATCACCGGCAAGTCGCTCGGCACCTTCTTCGCGGACGAGGTCGCCGCCCCGCTCGGGCTGAGCGCGTGGATTGGGCTGCCCGAGGCGCAAGAGGGAAGGGTGGCGCGGGTCGAGTACGCCGCTCCGTTCACGATGGAGGAGTTGACCGCCGGGATGATCGAGACCACCGGCCTCGATAGAGACACGGTCATCGCCTGGATGAGCGCAGTGTGGGGGCCGGGCTCCGTGCAAGAACGGGCTGGGCAGCTCGGCGGCGCTTTCGACCACACCAGCGGCTACATGAACACGCGTGCCTTCCGCGCTGCTGAGTTCCCGTTCGGGAACATGTTCTCGGACGCTCACTCGCTGGCGCGGATGTATGCGGCCACGGTGAGCGAGGTCGACGGCGTGCGGCTGCTGACTCCGGCGACGGTCGAGAAGATGACTGTCGTCCACACCGACAAGACGAAGATGAACGGGCTGCCGCCAGGACTGGACGTCCCGGCCAACCGCTCCTTCTACATGTCGCTCGGGTTCTGGCGGGCCTGCCCGCCGATGCCCCTTGTCGGGCCCGGGTCGTTCGGCCACCCCGGCTCCGGTGGCTCGATAGGCTTCGCCGACCCTGATGCGGGTGTCGGCTTCGGCTACGTCATGAACCACTGGTCATTCCGGATAGGCGAGCCGCGAGCGTCGAACCTGGCCGCGGCGGTCACGGCCTGCCTCGGGTCTCGACGTTGAAGCGCTGCTCGACCCGCTAGGACATAGAGCAGGTCATGACCGACGCGGAATGACCTACGACGACTGCCCGATGGCCGGGGTCGGCATCAGCAGCGGGTCATCGCCCATCGGGTGCGGTACATCTGGGTCTTGCTCAGAAGTGTTCCGGGATGAAGTTCCTGCCCTGGAGCGTAGCCTCGTCGTCATAGCTCCCTTGAAGGGTGCGCTTGGGCAATCTCACCTTGGGGCGCTTCACCCTCTTGTGAGGAATCTGCTCCAGCAGGAAGCGGATGCAGTTGAGCCGTGCCTTCTTCTTGTCGTCAGACCGTAGGATGTGCCACGGCGCATACGAGAGGTCCGTGACCTCGAACATCTTGTCGCGCGCATGGGAGTAGTCGTACCAGCGTTTCCACGACTTGAGGTCCATGGGGCTCAGCTTCCACTGTCGGAGCGGGTCTTCGATCCGCGCCTCGAAGCGCCGCTGCTGTTCCTCCATGCCGACCTCGAGCCAGATCTTCACCAGGACGATTCCGCTGTCGACCATGTACTTCTCGAAGACGGGGCACCCCTCAAGGAAGCGCTCGTGCTCCTCGGTGGTGCAGAAGCCCATCACGAACTCGACTCCGGCCCGATTGTACCAACTGCGATCGAAGATGATGATCTCCCCTGCCGCGGGGAAATGAGACACATACCGCTGGAGGTACATCTGCGTCTTCTCCCGGCTCGAGGGCGTGGGGAGGGCCACCACCCGGAAGACGCGGGGACTCACCCGCTCGGTGATGGCGCGAATCGTGCCACCCTTGCCCGCGGCATCCCGCCCCTCGAAGACCACGACGACGCGCAGCCCCTCCTGTTTGACCCAATCCTGAAGCAGGCAGAGCCGGGTCTGGAGCTTTTGCAGCTCCTTCTCATAGGCCTTGCGCTTCATGGGCTCCATTCGAGTCGTATGTGCCATGACATCATGATTGTGAGTCCGTGCGACGCGTGCAATGGCAGTCATTCGCGGGCGGGGCAGCCAGCCGTGCGCCGCCAAGGCCGCGGCTTCACCATTCCACCCTCGTCAACGCGGCCTCCGACGTGCCGAGCCCAGCACCCGCCGGGTGTGGAGGGCGATCATCGCCTCCTCATTCGTGGGAATGACCCAGGCGGATACACGGCTCCCTGGCCTGGTGATGCAGGGCCCACCGCGAGCATTCGCCTCATCATCGAGCTCCAGGCCGAGCCAGCGCGCATCGCGACAGGCCCGTGCGCGAATCGGCGCGGCATTCTCGCCAATGCCGCCCGTGAAGACCATGGCGTCGAGCCCGTGCAGTGCCGCCGCGAGCGACCCGAGCTCGCGATTGATACGGTAGACGAACAGCTCCAGCGCCTCCGCCGCGCTGGCACTGGAGCGGCCGAGCAGGTCTCGCATGTCGCTGGACTCGCCGGAGACGCCCAGCAAGCCGGATTGCTCGTAGAGAAGCCGCTCCAGGGCGCTCGCGTCCATGCCGTGCTGCTTCATCAGGTAGAGCAGGACTCCGGGATCAATCGCGCCGCAGCGGGTGCCCATCATGAGGCCATCCAATGGGGTGAGGCTCATGGTCGTCGCCACGCTTCGCCCTCCGAGCAGGGCGCACATGCTCGCGCCATTGCCGAGGTGCGCGACGACCGTGCGCCCGGCCGCGGCCTGGGGGGCCACGCTCGGGAGCGTGGAGGCGATGTATTCGTAGGAGAGCCCATGAAACCCGTATCGGCGAACTCCCTCTTCGGTATGACGGCGGGGCAGGGCAAAGGACTGGGCCACTGGAGGCTGGGTCCGGTGAAACGCGGTATCGAAGCATGCGACCTGCGCCACCGATGGCGCCGTCCCCGTGACGGCCTTGATTGCCTCCACGCAGTGGGGCTGGTGCAACGGCGCGAGCGGAATGAGCGTTTCCAGGGCTGCCAGCGTCGCGGCGTCAATGAGCGCAGGCCCGAAGAAATGCGAACCGCCATGAACCACACGATGGCCCACGGCCGTGACGTGACGCCCCCCGAGTACACCCCCTCGCCCCCAGGCGAACAGATGGTCGAGGGCGCCCTCGTAGCCGAGCTGCGTTCCTGGGGCCCAGTCCTCCTCGCCGATGATGGAGCCGCCCGCGCGCGCGAGGAACCGAGGCTGCGTCGACAATGCCTCGAACGCCCCCCGCAGCAGGAGGCGGGGCGGGTCCTCATCGAGGAAGAGCGAGAACTTCAGGCTCGACGAGCCGGCGTTGAGCACCAGCAGTGCGCCCTCCGCGTCTCCTGCTTCAAAGGCTCGTCGCTCCATCCGGGAACCTCAGTCCTGCCAGGTCCAATTGGCGATCTCAGGACGATCCCTGCCATGCTCGTGCGCGTAGGCCGTATTGTCGACGATCGCGGTCCTCATCTCCTCCTTCAGGTGCCCCGCCTTCGCGCTCAGCTTCGGCACGCGGTCGATGACGTCGATGACCAGATGGAAACGAGATGTCTCGTTCAGCATCGCCAGTTCGAACGGCGTGTTGATGTTGCCTCTCTCCTTGTAGCCGTGAACGTGAAGGTTCTCCTGATTCTTGAAGCGATAGGCGAGCTTGTGAATGAGGGACGCATACCCGTGGAAGCTGAAGATGATGGGCTTGTCCGGTGTGAAGAGTCCCTCGAGTTCTCGCTCGGTCGACCCGTGCGGATGGTCCGCCGCCGACTGGAGCTTGAACAGGTCGACGACGTTGATGAACCGCAGCTTCAAGTCCGGCACGCGCTGGCGCAGGATGGCGGTGGCGGCCAGCGCCTCCTGCGTGGCGACGTCGCCGCAGCTAGCCATGACGACGTCCGGCTCCACGTCGGCGTCCGTGCTGGCCCTCCGCCAGATGCCCAGGCCCTTGGCGCAATGGGCGATGGCCTCCTCCATGGTGGTGAACTGCAGGTGCTTCTGCTTGTCGGCGACGATGACGTTGATGCAGTCGGTGCTGCGCAGACACTGGTCCGCCACCACCAGCAACGTGTTGGCGTCCGGAGGCAGATAGATGCGTGTGACTGATGCGGACTTGTTGGTCACCAGGTCGATGAACCCCGGGTCCTGATGTGAGAACCCGTTGTGGTCCTGGCGCCATACAGTCGAAGACAGCAGGATGTTCTCCGAGGCGACGGGCGCCCTCCACCTCACGTGGTTCTTGCTGACGTCCAACCACTTGGCGTGCTGGTTGAACATGGAATCGATGACGTGGGCGAACGCCTCGTACGTGTGGAAGAGGCCGTGGCGTCCCGTGAGCAGATACCCCTCGAGCCAGCCGAGCAACGTGTGCTCCGACAGCATCTCCATGACACGGCCGTCACGCGCGAGCTCGCCGCCGTCGGCGTCCTCTGGCAACAGGTCCGCCATCCAGGTCTTCTTGCTCGCCTCGTAGAGGGCCTGGAGCCGGTTCGACGCCGTCTCGTCCGGACCGAAGACGCGGAAGTTCGTCGGGTTGCCTCGCATCACGTCGCGCAGGAACTCGCCCAGGGGCTTCGTGTTCTCATGCAACGACGTGCCCCGCGACTCCACCTTCACCGCATAGTCACGGAAGTCGGGGAGCTTGAGGTCCTTGCGAAGCACACCGCCATTGGCGTGTGGGTTCGCGCCCATTCGCCGGGGCCCCTTGGGTGAGAGTGCCTGGAGCTCTGGAATCAGGGTTCCGCGCGCATCAAACAGCTCCTCGGGCCGGTAGCTGCGCATCCAATCCTCGAGGACCTTCAAGTGCGCCGGGTTCTGCCGCGCGTCGGAGAATGGGACCTGGTGTGAGCGCCAGGACCCTTCCAGCTTGTGCCCGCCGAGCTCCTTCGGGCCGGTCCATCCCTTGGGCGCGCGCAGGATGATCATGGGCCAGCGTGGACGTGTCGGGGTGTTCGACCGCCGTGCCGCTCTTTGAGCGTCTCGAATCTCCTCGACGGCGTGCTCCAGGGTCTCCGCCATCTTCTGGTGCATCCGGGTCGGGTCGCTGCCTTCGACGAAATAGGGCTTGTAGCCGTAGCCCACGAACAGGGCCTCGAGCTCTTCCCGGCTGATGCGGGCGAGGATGGTCGGGTTGGCGATCTTGTACCCGTTGAGGTTCAGGATCGGCAGCACGGCGCCGTCGCGCACGGGATTGAGGAACTTGTTCGAGTGCCAGGCCGTCGCGAGGGGGCCCGTCTCTGCTTCACCGTCACCCACGACGCAGGCGACGACGAGGTCGGGATTGTCGAAGGCCATGCCGTATGCGTGAGAGAGGCTGTAGCCAAGCTCGCCGCCTTCATGGATGGACCCTGGCGTCTCCGGAGTGACGTGGCTGCCGATGGCACCCGGGAAGGAGAATTGCTTGAAGAACCTCCGCATCCCCTCCTCGTTCATGCTCTTGTCCGGATACACCTCGGAGTAGGTCCCCTCGAGATACGTCGGCCCGAGCACGCCAGGGGCGCCATGGCCCGGCCCGGCCACGAAGAGCACGTCCAGGTCGTGTTTGACGATGAGCCGGTTCAGATGGACCCATGCGAACGAGAGCGCGGGGCTTGCTCCCCAATGGCCGAGGAGTCGATGTTTCACGTCCTCCGGCACCAGGGGCCTCCGCAGCAGCGGGTTGTCCTGGAGGTAGATCATCCCCACCGAGAGGTAGTTGCACGCACGCCAGTACGCGTTCATCAACTCCACCTCGCTGGCGGCGAGTGGGCCATCCCTGGACTGCTCCCTGGCGGCTGCTCCCCTGGCGGACAACGGCATCTGCGTCCCCGCCCCCTTGGTCGTCACTGGATGTGCCATGACACGTCACTCCTCAATGCAGAAATGCAGAATCTGATCTCAGGTCTGGTTTGCCTTGATGTCGGCTGGCGGCACCGCTGTCCGGGCGGTGCCCGCTTCGCCCTTGACGTCACTTCGAGAACTCCCCTCCGTCCGAAGTAGCCTGAGCGCGCCCCGAGGCACCAGCAATCGGCGGGTCACCGGTCGGCAATGGGCCGGCCCGCAGAGCCACCGAGGAGGGGAGAGCCGGAGAGCTACCCGCGAGGCAGCGGATGTGCCGCGGGGCTACCTTCTTCTGGTGGCCCCCCCTGCCCGCGGTTGCGTCGGGGAGCGGGTCGAGCACGGGAGACGGCCATGGCGATCAGGTTGCTCATCGCGGACATCGACGGAACGATGGTGACACAGGACAAGGTCCTCACCGAGCGGACCCGCGAGGCTGTCGCCCGACTGCGTTCCAGGGGCATCCAGTTCACCGTCACGAGCGGACGGCCGCCGCGTGGGATGGCGGAGGTGGTCGCGGCACTGAAGCTCACCGCCCCCCTGGCTGCCTTCAACGGCGGTGTGTACGTCCAGCCCGACCTGACGACCACGTTGGCGCAGCGAACGCTTCCCCTCGCCGTCGCCAGGCAGGCCATCGACCACCTGTTGCGAGCGGGCCTCGATGTCTGGGTGTATCAAGGCGCCGATTGGTTCCTCCGCGATGCCGAGGCGTTCCGCGTGGCGCGCGAGAGGAACAACCTCGGGTTCGACCCGACCGTCGTCCAGGACCTGTCCGCCGTGCTCGACGAGCCCATCAAGATCGTCGGAGTGAGTGAGGACCGGGCACGCGTCGAGCGCTGCGAGGCGGAGCTCGCCGGTCGACTGGGCACCGAGGCGTCCGCCATGCGCTCGACGCCCTATTACCTCGACGTCACGCACCCCGAAGCGAACAAGGGCATGGTCGTACGCGAGG
Organism: Myxococcus sp. CA039A; assembly: GCF_013336645.1. Lineage (NCBI taxonomy): Bacteria > Pseudomonadati > Myxococcota > Myxococcia > Myxococcales > Myxococcaceae > Myxococcus > Myxococcus sp. CA039A. Next base: position 21,330 of record NZ_JABUMQ010000060.1, read on the forward strand.
CCGCACGCATTCTCCAGCTTCCCCTGGACCAGATCGCGGCCATCGGCGACATGCCCAATGACCTCCCCATGCTGAAGGCCGCCGGGCTTGGCATCGCCATGGGCAACGCCAGCGACGACGTCCGACGCTCCGCACGCCACGTGACTCGCACCAACGACGAGGAGGGCTTCGCCCATGCGGTCGAGACCTTCATCCTGGGCCAGCCGCCCCTCGCACGGACGCGGCTGGGGCTGCCTCCCCGCGCGCGCGCCTGCCTCTTCGGCCTCGATGATGTCCTCACCCAGACCGCGAGCCTCCAGGCGAGGGCCTGGAAGAACCTGTGTGACTACTACCTGCGGAGACGGGCGCGAGCGTCGGGGCAACCCTTCATCCCCTTCGACCTGATCCGCGACTACAGCCGTCACTTCGACGGCATGTTGCCCCTGGATGGCATCCGCGCGTTCCTCGCCGCTCGTGACATCGAGCTGCCGGAGAATACGGTGCGCGCGCTGACCGACCGTCATGGCGAGCTCCTGGTCGAGATGCTCCAGCACGAGCACGTGGAACCGTATGAGGGCGCGGTCCGCTACGTCCAGGCGGCGCGCGCTGACCGCCTGCGGCTCGCGGTCGTCTCCGAACTCGGGCACTCCACCGAGGTGCTCCAGTCCTCCGGCCTCGCGGACCTCTTCGATGCGCGGGTCGAGGGCACGCCGCCCGGCGATGTCTATCTCACGGCGGTCCAGGCCCTCGGTGTCGGCTCCGGGGAAGTGGTTGTCTTCGCGGACGCACCCGCGGGCGTCTCAGCGGCGCGTGCGGGCCATTTCGGCTATGTCGTAGGCGTCGACCGCCGGGGGCGGGCCGCCGAGCTTCGCCGCTGCGGCGCGGACATCGTCGTGACGGACCCAGCCGCCCTCCTCGAGCAAGACGGCTCCGACGGCACGCCACCTGGGAAACCGACCGCGGGCGTCTGAGGACACCGGGTCAACCATTCCCGCCGCGCCGAAGATGGACCGGTGTCGCGACAACGACACCCACATCGCGCTCAAGTCCCGCTCACGCTTGCCCTGGACCATGGCGATTCTTCCTCGTCACGGGGTGCTCGGAATGCGGGAATTGGGCAGTACCAGACAGGGGGTACCCCGAGGGCTTTCACCCATGGGCAGCGCGTTACCGCTGCTCTGCGTCCTTTCGGCGCTCTCCGGCTGCTCGGTGGGCCCCGAATTCACGAGGCCTGTCGCCGCGGTTCCTCAAGAGTGGAACACCCAAGGCGAACCGCGAATCACGACGCAGCCCGTGGTTGACGCCGAGTGGTGGAAGGCGTTCGGCGATCCGACACTCGATCGCCTGGTCGAGCAGGCCTACCAGCAGAACTTGCCGCTGCAGGTCGCGGGGCTGCGCATCGTGGAAGCCCGCGCCCAGTTGGGCATCCTCACGGGCCAGCAGTATCCACAGGTGCAGGTGGCCACCGGCAACGTCACCGGGGTGGGGCTCAGCGAGAACGCGGCCAATCTCTCCAGGCTCGGGTTCGACCGCGACTTCCTGAACTATGCCGTGGGTTTCGACGCCCTCTGGGAGCTGGATTTCTGGGGAAAGTACCGGCGGGGCGTGGAGTCGGGAACCGCGGGCCTGCTCGCATCGGCCGCGGACTACCAATCCGCCATCGTCGCGCTCACCGCGGAGGTCGCGCGGACGTATGTCTCGATTCGCACCTTCGAGGTGCTCATGGCTCAGGCCGAGCAGAACATCAGGATTCAGGAGGAAGGGCTGAACATCGCCCAGTCGCGCTTCAGCAACGGCGCGACCTCGGAGCTGGACGTGGTCCAGGCGGCGACGCTGTTGGAGAGCACCCGGGCCTCCCTCCCTCAGCTGGAGATTGGGTTGGAACAGTCCTTCAATGCCTTGAGCGCGCTCCTGGGCCGGCCCCCGGGGGCCCTGGAGGCGTTGCTGGCGGGGCCCAAGCAGATTCCGGTGGCGCCCGCGACGGTGGCTGTCGGCATGCCGGCGGAGATTCTGCGGCGGCGTCCGGACGTCCGCAGCGCGGAGCTGTCCGCCGCCGCGCAGTGCTCCCGCATCGGCATCGCCAAGGCGGAACTCTATCCGAGCTTCACGCTCGTGGGCTCCGTCGGGCTCGAGGCGAGCAGCGCCGGCGGCACCTTCGGCAACCTCGCCTCCATCCACAGCCTGGCCTACAGCTTCGGCCCGCGCATCGTCTGGCCCTTCCTCAACTATGGCCGCCTGAAGAACGGGGTGCGTGTCCAGGATGCGCGGTTCCAGCAACTGCTCATCAACTATCAGAACACGGTGCTCAAGGCGGCCCAGGAGGTCACGGACGCCCTGGTGGGCTTCGTTCAGTCTCATAAAGCCCTGGCATTCGAGGAGGCCGCCGTGAAGGCGGCCCAGCGGTCGGTGGAGCTCTCCATGGTGCAGTACCGGGAAGGCGCCGTGGACTTCCAGCGCGTGCTGGACGCGCAACGCTCGCTCCTCGTGCAGCAGAACAACCGGGCCCAGGCGAGCTCCGCCATCGCCACGAATCTGGTCTCCCTCTACAAGGCGCTGGGCGGAGGCTGGGAGGTGCGACAGGGGGTGCCGGTGGTCCCCGAGCGCGTCCGGAGCGAAATGGAGAAGCGGACCGACTGGGGCAACGTGGTGTCCACGCCCCGGAAGCCCGAGGTCTCGGAGAACCCTCCCCAGGGGAAGCAATAGAAAGCCCGCCATGCCCAAGACTGTCCCGAAGGGAAAGGCCAAGTGGATCATCGGGCTGGTCGCCATTGCGATCGCCGCATTCATTGGCTTCCGATATTGGAAGGGAAAGAAATCCGAGCTGCCGGAAGGGATTGTCTCGGGCAACGGACGCATCGAGGCGAAGCTCGTCGACGTCGCCGCCAAGGAGCCCCTTCGGGTGGGGCAGATCCGCGTGAACGAGGGTGACCTCGTCAGGCCGGGCCAGGTGCTGGTGCAGTTGGACACCTCCACGCTGGAGGCCAACCTCGCGGAGGCCAACGCGAACATCGCCGCCACGGAAGAACACCTGGCGGTGGCCAAGGCGGGCATCGTCAAGCAGCGGAGTGAAATCGAGCTCGCCACCATCGAGGTCGAGCGCGCGAGGCGGCTGGTGAAGGATGGCGCTGGCTCGCAGCGGGACCTGGACGTCCGCGAGAGCAAGCTGGAGACGACCCGGGCTGGTTTGTTGGAAGCGGAGGCCATGCTGAAGACCTCCATGGATGAGATTGAAGTCGCGCGCGCCAACGCGGCGACGATTCAGACGCGCATCACCGACGCGACGCTCACGTCTCCGGTGACGGGAAGAGTCCTCTATCGCCTCGCCGAGCCGGGCGAGGTGCTCGCGCCCGGAGGACCGGCGCTGACCCTGGTCAACCTGGAAGACGTCTATATGGAGATCTTCCTCCCCGCCAACGAGGCCGCCCGCGTGAAGATCGGCTCCGAGGCGCGCATCCAGGTCGACACCGAGCCCGAACGTGCCGTCGCCGGGTATGTCAGCTTCGTGTCCCCGGAGGCGCAGTTCACGCCCAAGCAGGTGGAGACGAAGAGCGAGCGGGAGAAGCTGATGTTCCGGGTGAAGATTCAAATCCCCAAGGAGCTGGCCGCCCGCTATGTCGAGCGCATCAAGACGGGAATTCGCGGCGTCGGTTACGTCAAGCTGACTCCTTCCGCATCGTGGCCGGCCCCACTGCAGAAGGTCATCGGGGCAGGCGCCGTCATTCCCTAGCCAGGCGACCGGTGAGGGCTCCGCCATGAACTCATCCGCGTCGCCAGATTCGCCGGGCGGGCTCTCGAGCGGCCCCGTCGTCTCGCTCCAGGACGTGACACACCGCTACGGCAAGGTCGTCGCGCTCGACGGCATCTCGCTCGACTTTCCCTCCGGCATCATGGTGGGCATCATCGGGCCCGATGGCGTGGGCAAGTCGACGCTGATGGCCCTGGTCGCCGGCTCCAAGAAGCTGCAGGAGGGGAGGGTGACGGTGCTGGGCGGCGACATCGCCGACGCCCGGCACCGCCGCGAGGTGGGGCCGCGCATCGCCTACATGCCTCAGGGGCTGGGCAAGAACCTCTACCTGGAGCTCAGCGTCTACGACAACGTCGACTTCATGGCCCGGCTCTTCGGCCTGTCACCGGAGGAGCGCAAGGTCCGTGTCCCGCAGCTCCTGGCGGCGACGGGGCTGGGAAAGTTCGCGGCGCGCCCGGCCGGCAAGCTCTCCGGCGGCATGAAGCAGAAGGTGGGGCTCTGCGGCGCGCTGGTGCATGACCCGGACCTGCTCATCCTCGACGAGCCCACCACCGGCGTCGACCCGCTCTCCCGACGGCAGTTCTGGAAGCTCATCGACGAGATTCGCGCCGGGCGCTCGGGGATGAGCGTCATCATCTCCACGGCCTACATGGACGAGGCACAGCAGTGGGACTGGCTCGTCGCCATGGACGAGGGCCGCGTGCTGGCGACCGGGACGCCCGCGGAGCTGATGGAGCGCTCGGGCACGAGCAACCTCGAGCAGTGCTTCATCGCGCTGCTGCCCGAGGAGAAGCGCAAGGGCCACGTGGTGCTCACCATCCCGCCCCGGCCTCCGGGCAACGCGGAGCTGGCCATCGAGGCGCACGGGCTCACGCGGCGCTTCGGCACCTTCACCGCCGTCGACCACGTCACGTTGTCGATTGAGCGCGGAGAGATTTTCGGCTTCCTGGGCTCCAACGGCTGCGGCAAGTCCACCACCATGAAGATGCTGACCGGGCTGCTGCCTCCCACGGAAGGGACGGCGAAGCTCTTCGGCGGCTCCGTCGAGGCCGGGAGCATGGAGGTGCGCAAGCGTCTTGGCTACATGACGCAGGCCTTCTCGCTCTATGGCGAGCTCACCGTGCAGCAGAACCTGGTCCTGCATGCCCGCCTCTATCACCTGCCACCAGAGCAGGCGAAGGCGCGCATCCAGGAACTCGTCGAGCGCTTCGACCTCGGCGCGCACGTGGATTCGCTGGCCGAGGCGCTGCCGATGGGGTTGCGCCAGCGGCTCTCGCTGGCGGTCGCCGTCCTGCACGGGCCGCAGATCCTCATCCTGGACGAGCCCACGTCGGGTGTGGACCCGGTCGCCCGGGACAGCTTCTGGGAGCTGCTCATCGACCTCTCGCGGAAGCAGGGCGTCACCATCTTCGTGACGACGCACTTCATGAACGAGGGGATGCGCTGCGACCGCATCTCGCTCATGAACGCGGGGAGGGTGCTGGCGTGTGACACGCCCCAGAAGCTCATCGAGGCCCAGAAGGCCGACAGCCTGGAGACGGCCTTCATCGCCTACATGGAGGACGCCATCGCCGACGCGGCCCGCGCCGAAGGCAAGGGCGCGGCCGCGGCCCCCGCTCCCGAGGCGCCCGCGCCCGCGCCCCCTCCGGCCCCATCCAAGCAGAGCGCCTTCCAACTGGGACTCGGCCGGCTGCTTGCGTACGCCCACAACGAGGCGGTGCAGATTCGCCGCGACCGTATCCGCCTGGCCTTTGCCTTCATCGGCTCGGCGCTGTTGATGCTCGTCTTCGGCTTCGGCATCACCACCGACGTCGAGAACATCCGCTTCGCCGCGCTGGACCTCGACCAGTCGACTGAAAGCCGTGCGTACCTGGAGCAGTTCTCGGGGGCGAAGCCCTATTTCACGCCGACTCCGCCCGCCGAATCCGCGGACGAGGCCCTGCGGCGGCTGCAATCGGATGACATCTCGGTGTTGCTGGAGATACCGCCCGACTTCAGCCGGGACCTCCGCCGGGGCTCCGGGCCCGAGGTCCTGGCCCAGGTGGATGGCGCCATGACCTTCCGCGGCGACACCGTCCAGCAATACGTCCAGGGAGTGCACAACCGGCTGCTGGTGGACCCCGCGAGCGGTCTCAATCCCGCGGGGCCCCCGAAGTACACGGCCAACATCGAAGAGCGCTTCATGTACAACCCGACGTTCAAGAGCATCTACTCCATCGTTCCGAGCGTCCCGGCGCTGCTGCTGCTGCTGATACCCGCCATCCTCATGACGGTCAGCATCGTGCGCGAGAAGGAGCTGGGGTCGATCATCAACTTCTACGTCACGCCCACCGGGCGGCTGGAGTACCTGCTCGGCAAGCAGTTGCCCTACGTCGTCATCGGCATGGCCAACTTCCTCATCCTCACCGCCCTGACACTGGTGGTCTTCCGCGTGCCCATCAAGGGCAGCTTCCTGATGCTGATGCTCTGCACGCTGTTCTACGTCATGGCGACGACAGGCCTCGGGATGGTGACCTCGACGTTCACCAACAGCCAGGTCGCGGCCGTCTTCGTCACGGCCATCCTGACCATTGTTCCGACCATCCAGTTCTCCGGCCTGCTGCAGCCCGTCTCCACGCTGCAGGGCGGCGCGGGCGTCATCGGGTCCATCTGGCCGGCGACCTATTACATGCACGCCAGCCTGGGCGCCTACACGAAGGGACTGGGAGCCGGCCTCATGCTGCGCGACGTCCTCTTCCTGGCCGCCTGCATCCCCGTCCTCCTGGCCATCAGCTTCATCGGCCTGCGGAAGCAGGAGAAATAGGGATGAACTCGCTGCTCAACATCCTGTGGCTCGGGCTCAAGGAGATTCGCAGCCTGCTGAGCGACGCGGTGATGGTCATCTTCGTCATCTATGCATTCACCCTGGCCATCTATGTCCAGGCGACGGGCACCTCGAGCGAGGTGAACAACGCCTCGATTGCCTTCGTGGATGAAGACGGCTCATTGCTGTCCAAGGAGCTTTTCAACGCCTTCTATCCCCCCCGCTTCATGTTGCCCGAGCTCATCTCCGCCGACGACATCCAGCCGGCCATGGACCGGGGCCGGTTCCTGTTCGTCGTCGTGATTCCGCCGCGCTTCGAGCACGACCTGCGCGCGGGCCGCACCCCGGACATCCAGGTGAACATCGACGCGACCGCCATGCAGCAGGCGGGCATCGGCGCCGGCTACATCCAGAACATCCTCACGGACCGCATCCACTCCTTCCTCCAGCGCACGGAGGAGACGGGGCCCAAGCCCATCAACCTGGTCATCCGAAAGCTCTTCAACCCCAACGGGGTGTCGTCCTGGTTCAAGAGCGTGGTGGCCATCATCAATCAAATCACCCTGCTGACCGTCGTGCTCACGGGTGCCGCGGTCATCCGCGAGCGCGAGCACGGGACGCTGGAGCACCTGCTGGTGATGCCGCTGACCGCGTTCGAAATCGCCATGGCGAAGATCTGGGCGAACGGCCTCGTGATTCTCGTGGCGACGGCGGCCTCGCTCCTCTTCGTGGTGCACCTGGTGCTGAAGGTGCCGTTCGCCGGTTCGGTGACGCTCTGGTTCTGCGGTGTCGTGCTCTACCTCTTCTTCGCCACCGCGCTCGGCATCTTCCTGGGGACCATCTCACGGTCCATGGCGCAGTTCGCGCTGCTGATCATCCTCGTGGTCCTCGTGCTGATGCTGCTGTCGGGCGGAAGCACGCCCGTCGAGAGCCAGCCGAAGTGGCTCCAGTACATCACGTACCTCCTGCCGGCCCGGCACTTCGTCAGCTTCTCGCAGGTCATCATCTACCGCGGCGGAGGGCTGGATGCCGTCTGGCGCCAGTTCCTGATGGTGGCCGGGGTGGGCATCGGCTTCTTCGTCTACAGCCTGTCGCTCTTCCGGAAGTCCATCGCGGTGAGCAAGTAGGAACAAGAGAACGTGGGGCGGAGGAACAGGTCCTGCGCGCCCCCATCGTTTTCAGCGATTGACGCGGCCAGGAGGCCCGAACAGGCACTCGGAGGAGGTCTACCTCGGAGCGCTCCTGCTGAGCGGGCTCGCCGGAGTCCACGTCGGCGTTTGGCAGGCACAGCCGTCGCGCCCGGGCATGCCACCCTACGTCTTGCGTCGCGCGCGTCGCGGAGCGCCATGCGCACTCGATGCGACAAATGACACAGGGTTGCGTTTGAAGGTTGGCATCGAGCGACAGGCCGGCGTCGCGGCGAGCCCTTCATTCACGACACGAGGATTCCGTGCATCGTCGCCATCTCTTCTCCTTGCTCGCGGGAGCGCTGCTCCTGCTGGGCGCCTGTGCGCCCGAACCGGTCGACGCACCGACCGCCGGCACTCCCTCCTCCACCGAGACCGCGCCCCAGGCCCTGGTCAACGGCGCGCTGGTCAACGGCCAGCCCGTCACCGGCCTCTCCGCCGCCACCGGCGCGGAGCTCCTCTACACGCTGGATGTCCCGGCCAACCAGAACGTGGTGACGTTCACCATGTCCGGCGCGAGCGGCAACGCGGACATGTACGTCTACTTTGGGAGCACCCCCACGCCCGCCAATGCCCAATGCAGCTCGACGACCTCGGGCAGCACGGGAAGCTGCACCGTGGCCAGCCGGCTGTCTTCGGGCACGTGGTACGTCCTCCTCAAGGCCACCAGCGCCTTCTCCGGGCTGAGCCTCACCGGAACCTATTCTCCCCTTGGCACGGGCACCGGCGTCGCCAAGGTGCTCGCGGACAATCAGGTGGTGAAGGTCGCAGGGGGCGTGGGCGACTGGCTCCTCTACACGATGGAGGTCCCCGCCCAGCAGTCCTCCCTGGAGGTGACCACCTCTGGCGGCACGGGCGACGTGGACCTCTACCTGCGCCACGGCAGCGCGCCGACGCTGGCCACCTACGACTGCCGCTCCCGCGTCGTCGGCACCACGGAGGGCTGCTCGGTGAGCTACCCCAAGGTGGGCACGTGGTACCTCCTGGTTCGCGGCGCCGCGACCTTCAGCAACGTGAGCCTGCTGGGCGCGGCCGTCGCGGTCCCCACGCTGATTTCCGTCGGCCAGCCCCAGGCCAACATCACCGGGGCCAAGGGGGGCTCGCTCTACTTCACGGTGAAGGTCCCCACCGGACAGAGCCTCCTCAAGGTCGACCTCGCGGGCGGCACGGGGGACGCGGACCTCTACCTGAAGCGCGCGAGCGCCCCGTCGACCGCGACCTACGCCTGCGTCTCCCGGGGGGGCACGAACACGGAGAGCTGCTCGGTGACGAACCCGCAGGCCGGCACCTACCACATCCTCCTCTACGGCTATTCGGCGTTCAGCGGCGCCACGCTGCTCGTGACGACGACGGGAGGTGGCCCCATCGGGCTGCCGCTCACCAATGCCGTGCCCGTCGAGCTCAACAGCCGCGATGGCGGTCCGTTCGTCTACCGCCTCGACGTGCCCCCCGACACGGGCAGCCTCACCATCGAGGTCTCCTACATCTTCAGCGGCCGGTACTGGATGTATGTCCGCCATGGCAGTGAGCCCGCGGGCGGTGTGTACGACTGCTCCGAGTTCGGCACGGGCCCGGAGCAATGCCAGTTCGACAAGCCCCAGGCGGGCCCGTGGTACGTCCACATCATCCCTGACTCCTCCTTCACGGGGCTGGACCTCGTGGGCACCTACGGCGGTCGCATCGAGACCACGGCCCTGCAGAATGGCCAGCCGACAGGCCCCGTCACCGCGGGAGCCCGGGACTACGTCTACTACTCGCTGGAAGTCCCCCCGGGGCAGAAGCGCCTGGCCTTCTGGGGCACCGGCGGCACGGGCTTCCCCCACGCCTACGCGAGGCTGGGCGGCATCCCGACGACCACGACCGCCGAGTGCGCGAGCTTGTTCAACTGGCCCTGCATCATCGAGAACCCGCAGCCGGGCACGTGGTTCTTCTGGCCCGAGTCCGGCTCCTACTACCAGGGCGTCTCGTTCACCGCCGAGTACACCGCGGCCGAGCCACCTCCGCCCGAGGAGCTGCGCAAGGGCGAGCCCCGGACGGGCATCGCGGGCCGCCCCACCGAGGACCGGATGTTCGTGTTCCAGGTTCCGCCGAACCAGACGCGGCTCAGGGTCTCGACCACGGTCGGCACGGGCAAGACGTGGCTCCACGCGAAGCGGGGCTCCGCGCCCACGTCCACCAGCTACGACTGCTCGGGCTACTGCGACATCGAGCGTCCGGAGGGCGGCACCTGGTACATCCGGCTGGAGGGAAGCTCGACGTACTCGGACGCCACGCTGACCGCGGACTACACCGCGCCCGAGACGACGCAGGACCTGGGCTACGGCGCCACCGTCAACAACTGGCCGCCCCGGCGCTACTTCAAGCTCGAGGTCCCCGTCGGAAGCACGGGCCTCAACGCCTACACGGGGGGCAACTCCGAGGCGAAGCTGTACGTGCGCCAGGGCCGTCTGCCGACGTCCTCTGACTACGACTGCGCATCCGTGAAGCCGGGCCATGTCCGGCAGGAATGCAGCATCCCCTCGCCCCAGCCCGGGGACTGGTTCGCCCTGCTGGAGTTCCCGTCGGACTACCCCCAGACGTCCGAGTCGTTCTACTGGCAGCACCTGGAGCGGGGGCCCACCTCCGACCTCGTGGATGGCGTCCCCGTGCCCGTCGCCGGCGCGTCCAGGTCCTTCCAGACGTTCCGCATCCAGGTGCCAGAGGGCCAGGCCTACCTGCTCACCGAGCTGCTCAATGCCCGCCGCACGCCCAAGGCGGCGTATGCCTATCAGTGGCTGCGGCACGAGGCCTCCCCGGCCAGCGTCTTCTTCGACTGCGGGCCCGCCTCCATCTGCGACATCCCCAACCCCGCCCCCGGCACCTGGTACCTCACCGTTCAGGGCGGCATCTACAGCTCCACCGGCCCGACGACGGAGGGCTTCGAAGGCGCGGTCCGCTTCACGACGACGGGACGAGACGTGCGGCCCCTGGCCAATGACATCCAGGAGTGGCCGTTCAACGGCGCGAAGGGCGCGACGAGGCACTGGCGGCTCGAAGTGCCCGTGGGCGCGACGGACCTGCTCTTCCAGTTGTCGGGCGCTCCCTACTCGGGCACCGGCAACGCGGACCTGTATGTGAAACACGGCGCGCTGGCCGACCCGAGTGCCTACGACTGCGCCTCCACGAACAGTCCTGGCAACGAGGAGACCTGCGCCATCACCAACCCGCAGCCCGGCACCTGGTACGTGGCGGTGCGGGACCAGGTGGGCGCATCGGTGCCCGTCCTGCGCGCTTCCTACGCGATGACGCCGGGCGAGCATCTTCCCGCGCTGACCTCCCATGTCTCTCTGTCGGGACAGAAGGGGCCGAAGTATTCGCAGAAGCAGTGGAAGCTGGAGGTGCCTCCCGGCCAGGCCACGCTGTGGTTCGCCACCGAGAATGGGACGGGGAGCGTGAACCTGAAGGTGAAGCGGGGTGGCCGCGCCGTGGACGGCGCCACGCTGGACTGCGCGACGACGGGCCCGGGCAACCTGAAGCAGTGCACGTTCGCCAATCCGCAGCCGGGGACGTGGTTCGTCACGTTGACGGGGACGGAGGCGTACGAGTTCGTCACCCTCACGGGCGGCTACTTCCAGACGGACACGGTGACGCCGCTCGCCAATGGCATCCCCGCGACCAACCTCCAGTTCGACGCAGGCAAGACGCAATACTTCCACCTGGACGTGCCCGCCAACGCGGCCATGTATTCGTTCGAGCTGCGCTATGACACGACGTCGACGTATGAGCATTTCGATGTCCGCGTCGAGCGTGGCACCCTGCCCACCGCCGCGAGCCCGCGCTGCGCCTACCTGGCCAAGGGCTCCGTGCGCTGCACCCTCGAAAATCCCGCCGAGGGTCCCTGGTATGCCCGCGTGCTGAGCGCCACCACGTCCTTCAGCCACGTCCGTGTCGGGGCCTTCCATGGCCCCCGTCTGGACCAGGCCCCGCTGCTGCTCAACCAGGACTACTTCTACGGAGTCGGCGGCTCCGAGGGCGTGGTGCGCACCTACAAGATTGTCGTTCCCGAGGGCGTCGACTACTTCACGGTGACGACAGGCTATCGGACCACGGGCGAGTCGGGCTCCTACTACGGGAACCTGAGCCTCGCGGTGCGCAAGGATGCACCGCCGACGGCGACGGAGCGGGACTGCGCATATCCCTTCCCGAGTCCGAACTCGACCTGCACCATCATCGACCCCGCCCCGGGGACGTACTTCGTCAGCCTCACCCTCACCGCCAACAGCTACAACCTGTGGGTGCTGCCCAACTTCCGGTAGCGGCCCCACATCCCGGGCTTCCGTGAGCGCTGTCTCTCGGAAGCCTCGGGGTGGCGCCGGCTTCCCATCCAGGGGGGCTCTGGGTTGAATGGGAGTCATGGCTCCTGAATGTCAGACGTGGGGCGTGGGGCTCCGTGGAGTCCTGGGCCTGCTGGCCATCACCGCGGGGGTGCTGCTCGCTCAGGGATGTGCCCGGGCGCCGGAGCCGGTCCCCGGCGATGAGGTCGAGGAATCGGCGGTGATGAAGGCCGTCTCCTCCAGGGACGCGGCGGCGCTCACGTCTCTGCTCGCTCGGGGCGAACCGCGCAACCTCCCGGGCACCACCTCCTCGTGGTCGTGCTCATGATGCTCGTGGGGAGCGCCGTTGGCGCCGTGGTGCTCTGGGGCGGTGTGCCGGCTGAGCTGACGGAGTGGCTGCCTTGGGAGTCGCGCCCGGATGTGTGGTGTGAGGGATTGCCCGTGGAGCGATGCGGGGAGTTTCCCCAGCACTGCCGGGAGGCGGCCTACTGTGATGGCACCCGCTTCTGCTCTGCGTGGAGCGGCGAGGAGGCGTGTGCCGGAGAAGGAGCCATCGCGGGCCCCCTGGCCTGCTGTCCCGGGTTGCTCCCTCGCTGCGGTGTCGTGTCGAAGGAGGGGACGTGTGACTCGCGGCTCGGCACAGCGGCCCAGCCCGTCTGTCGCCGCTGTGGCGACGGCGTATGTGACGCGCGGGAGACCCGCTGCGACTGTCCCGAGGACTGCGACCTCTCCCGGAGGGCAGGTGGACCCCCTCCCGGAGACGCGCTTCCGCCGGGTCGACGCTGAGCCGACGCTTCTTCACGGCCTGCCCCCGTGGTGGCCGGAGCCGGCGCAGGTCACTGTCAACGCGCGATTCCGTCGAGCGCGGTGATGCTCTTCTCCGGCAGCACGAGTGATGCGGCGGCCACGTTCTCGCGCAGATGCGCGACCGACGACGTGCCCGGGATGAGCAGGATGTTCGGCGCGCGGTGCAGCAGCCACGCGAGTGCGACCTGCATCGGCGTCGCGCCCAGTTCGTTCGACACTTCCGACAGCGTCGAGGACTGGAGCGGCGTGAAGCCGCCGAGCGGGAAGAACGGCACGTAGGCGATGCCCTGCTTCGCCAGCGCGTCGATGAGCGCGTCGTCTCCTCGATGCGCCAGGTTGTAGTGGTTCTGCACGCACACGATTTCAGTGAGCGCTTGCGCCTGCTCGACCTGGCGCGCCGTCACGTTGCTGAGGCCGATGTGTCGAACGAGCCCCTCTCGCTTGAGCTCGATGAGGACGGCGAGTTCCTTGTCGAGAGGGCCCTCCGTGGGCGTCATGCTCATCATGCGCAGGTTCACGACGTCGATTGCGTCGAGCCCGAGGTTGCGCAGGTTGTCCTGGAGGCCCGAGCGGAGCTCCGCGGGCGATAGCGCCGGGAGCCACGACCTGTCCGCGCCACGCCGCCCACCCACCTTCGACACGAGCACGACGTTCTTGGGATACGGATGCAACGTGGCGTGAATGAGCTGATTCGTGACGTGGGGCCCGTAGGCGTCGCTCGTGTCGATGTGGTCAATGCCGAGCGCAATCGCCTCGCGGAGTACCGCCGCGGCCGCTTCGGGATGGCTCGGCGGTCCCCAGACGTGCGGGCCCGCGAGCTGCATGGCGCCGTAGCCCATGCGGTGCACCGTGAGCGATGTGCCGGGGAACGTGAATCGACCGCCGAGTCTGTCTGTGTTCGTCATGGGCGTAAATCTAACGCTGGCCCCGATTCACACTAGCAAATAGCATGCATGCCAATCATGAACGTTGTTCGTGCCAGGAATCTCGACCTCAACCTGCTGCGCGTGCTCGTCGCCGTCGCCGACGCGGGCTCCGTCACGAAGGCGGCCGCGCGGCTCTACCTCACGCAGTCGGCGGTGAGCGCGGCGCTCTCCCGGCTCAGCGAGTCGCTGGAAACGCCGATGCTCGTGCGCCACGGTCGCGGCGCGATTCTGACCAGCCGTGCCGCACGTCTCGTGACCGAGGTCCGTCCTCTGCTCGAGGCGATGCTCCAGGCCTCGCTCGCACCGGCGCGCTTTGACCCACGCAAGAGCGAGAGGATCATCCGCGTCGGACTCGCCGATTACGCGGACGAATGGCTGTTGCCGCCGCTGCTGCGCCGGCTCGGTCGCGACGCGCCCAACATGCGGCTCGTCTGCACGCCGGTCCAGTTCCGCACGGTGGTCGAGGCGCTGGCGACCCGTCGCGTCGACCTCGCGGCCACGGTCATCGACAAGCTGCCGCAAGCCATTCTGCGCACGCCGCTCATCCGCGGCCATTTCGTCTGCCTGTTCGACCCGCGCCACGTGAACCTCGGCGCGCGACCTGGCAAGCGCGCGTATCTCGCGCAGGAGCACGTCATCGTCTCCTTCAACGGCGACCTGCGCGGCACGGTCGAGGACCGGTTCGGCGTCGAGCGACGCGTCCGCTGCTCGGTCGCGAGCTTCAGCGCGATAGGCGCCATCGTTGACGGCAGCCCGTTGGTCGCGACCCTGCCCGATGTCTTCGCGGCGCATGTCCTGCGGCAGCGGCCGCACCTTCGCAGCGCGCGCTTCCCCTTCGCGCACCCCGCTGGTGGCATGGACCTGCTGTGGCCCGCGGCGCTGGATGAGGACGAGGCGTGCGCCTTCGTGCGCGCCGCGATCATCGATATCGCCAGGCAGGTGCCCGCGCCTTCTTGACGCACTCCCAAGGAATGTTTCAGCGCTGGATTTGGGTGTGGGGTCGAGAGAAGCTCTTGGGATGCCCATTGACCGTCTCATGCGCATCCACTGCCCTGAGTCCCTGGCGAAGGGGGAGAGGGCTCTCGGACCTGAGTTCACGGCGATGAGCGAGCGGGTGCGGCGGGTCACCGAGCTGACGTCGCGCCTCAACGTCCTGCCTTTCGAGGACGAGGCGGGCAAGGCCGCGCTGTTCGAGCAGATCCTGGGCCGGCCGCTCCCGGAGAGGGTGACAATCTATCCGCCCTTCTACACGGACCACGGCCTGCGTCTGGAGCTTGCCGAACGCGTGTTCATCAATCAGGGCTGCACGTTCCTCGACTACGCCGGCATCCGGCTGGGCGAAGGTGTGATGGTCGGCCCGAAGGCCACGTTCATCACCGTCAGCCATCCGGTCGACCCGGGCGAGCGGCGGCTGTACCTCACGGGCGCACCCATCGACGTCGCGGAGAACGTGTGGATTGGCGCGGGCGCGACCATCATGCCCGGGGTCCGTATCGGGCGCGACGCGGTGGTCGCGGCCGGGGCGGTCGTCGTCGACGACGTGCCCGCAGCGAGCCTGGTGACCGGCCCCAAGGCGACCGTTCGCCGACGGTGGTGAGTCACGAGCGTGCTCCGGGCGCTCGGACCGGCCGGTGGGCGCCGCCTCATGAAGCAGCGCCTGTCAGCGCTCCAACGCAGGCTGCTTCAGCGGCTTGCTAGCAGTTGTCGCGGACATTGTAGTACTTCGACGTCCGCCCCCAGTTGACATAGCTGCCGCAGGAGCACCCGCGCTCACCGATGACCGCCGTGAGGGAGGCGTTGTAGTAGCGGGTGACGCTGGTTGGGAGGTTGGTGCAGTTCGGGAGCGGCGACTCCTCCGAGGCCAGGGTCGACTCCTCCTCTTGCTCCTGCTCCATGGGACCGCCACAGCCCACCGCCATCGCCAACAGACCGCCAATCAGGAACGTGCGCATGCGCCCTCCGTGAGGGGTTGCAGCCACGTCATCCATCAATACATCTGTCTCTTGAATCCCCGACAAACTCGTGACTCGGCGCGCAATGCCAGAGCACTCCACCGCTGACGCCCGAGGCTCGGCACTCCAGGAGAGGCTCCCGGAGTCCACGTGTAATGGGCGCCCTCTTGCCAGGTTGTTGGGCTAGCGGGCGGCGGGTTGAGGCGAAGGCTCACCGACGAGCCGTGTCTCCAGCCGCGAACGCCACTTGAGCGCGGGCCGTTCCACGCCGTGGTGCAGCGCGAGCGACGCGAGCAGCACCGCCACGGCGCCTCCCAGCAGTGTGATGGGGTGGAAGGCGTCCATGCCATGGGGCTCCAGCGCGACACGGACTGCGTGCTGCACGGCCTTGTGGGTGAGGTAGACGGTGAAGCTCAGCACCGCGAAGGTCCTCGCGCCGGGGATGCGGGCGCACACGCGCGAGGCGGTGGGGCCCGCCAGGGCCACGAGCAGCGCCGCGTAGCCCACCGAGGTCAGGGGGAACGCGAGCATCGTGTGGGCGAGATACCGGAAGTGTTCCTCGTTCAGCCAAAGCACGACGCCCAGGCACGCGAGCCCCACGAACGCCAGGCCTGCCGCGCGGGCCCCTCGTGTCCAGCGCTCCCATGCCGCGGGTCGGAAGACGCGCAGCGCCGCGAGCAACACGCCGCACGCCAGCCCGTCGAGCCGCGCGTACGTCGGGTAGTACAGGAGCGTGTCGTAACCGCGCCACCCGGCTTCACCCGGCCCGAGCATCGAGAAGTGGCGTTGCCACAGGCCGCCGCGCAAGAGCATTCCGGCCACCAACAACCCTGCCGCGCCCGCGAGGAGGTGCGGCGCCCGGACGCGTCCGCGCAGCGCGAGCACGGTGAGGGGCAGCACCAGGTAGAAGTGCTCCTCCACGCACAGCGACCACGCGTGGGAGAATCCGTTCCGGCGCAGTCCGAAGTTCTGCGTGAAGGTGAGGAAGCGCCACGCGGGCGTCTCCACGGGGCGTTCACTCCACGCGGGAATGAAGAGGTACAGGGCCACGACGATGAGATAGGGCGGCAGGATGCGCAGCGAGCGCCGCAGGTAGAAGCGCTTCAGGGACGGTGTCTCGCCCCGGGACACCGGCTCCAGGAGCTGTGAGCCGATGAGGAAGCCGCTCAGCACGAAGAACAGCTCCACGCCCGTCCATCCGAAGTTGGCGAGCACCTGGTAGGTCTCGTGGCCGTCGGGGCGCGGGTAGTGGAAGAGGACGACGATGAGGATGGCCAGGCACCGGAGCAGGTCCAGGCCGGCGAGGTGGCGCGGTTCGGTGGCGTTCAGCGGAGTCGGCTCTCAGCGGGGGGAGGCGCTGGATGCTAGGGGACATCGCCCGACGTGCGGCATCCATTTCCGCGCCCCGATGTTTTTCGTCACGCCGCGTCTTGAGGAAAGAGGGGAGAGCCGGGACGCCGTGTTTCCGATGAAGGCCAGGGCAGGTCCCCCGGGCAGGGCCCTCGTCGCCATCCGTCACGGATGCTCCGCCTACTCGGAAGCGCGTTCGAAGACAGCTTGAGTCCGAGGAGAATCCCAGCAGGACCCGGTGCCGAGGCTCCACCGCCGGGAGATCTCCCGAAGCACGCAGCCACAGCTTCTTGTCGGGATAATCAAAGGTCCAGACGCGCCCCGCGAACCAGACCTGGCCCAGTATCCCATCCTCGTACGTTGACCGGTCCTGTACCTCCGCGGCCACGGGGAGCTGGTCCTGGGTCCAGTGGGGCAAGGGGAGCGCCGTGGGGGCTGGGAGTCGAGGCACAGGACACCAATACTCCCAAGAGCATCAACCAGAGTCGTTGCGGCATGAGTTCGGTTCCTTTCTCCGAGAGAGCGTGCGTCAGAGCGGCTGGTGCATCACGAACGCATCGACTTCGCCCGCGGTGGGGTGCTGGAACGCGAGGGGGAGACGCCCGACGATTTCGAACCCGAGTGCCTGCCAGAGCTTCACGGCCCGTTCGTTCGTGCTGACGACGAAGTTGAACTGCATGGCGCGGTACCCACGCGAGCGTGCGTACTCCATCGAGTGCGCGCACATGCGCCGCGCGATGCCTCGGCCCGTCGCGGCTGCGCTCGTCATGTAGCCGCAATTACAGACGTGTCGTCCGCCGCCTGCCTGGTTTGGTCGGATGAAGTAGGTGCCGAGAATGACACCGTCCTCCTCCGCGACGAACGTTTCCTTGTCCGGACCCATCCAGTACGCCAGCGCGTCCGCTTCGCTCATGTTCGCGTCGAGCGCGTACGTCGTGCCTTCGCGGATGGTGGGGATGATGATGGCCGCGATGGCCGTGGCATCGGCGGCTTCGGCTCTCCTGAGGCGCATGGCGGAAGCTTACTTGACCCAAGCAGACAGGCAACGCGGGCGCGGGGCCCCGGCTGGAGACGTGACCCCGAGCCCGGCGCCTCCCTTGGATGACGTGGACCCGGAGCTCGGCGTTCCCCCTGCAATGGGGCATGTCCGCAGTCAGTCTCCCTCGTAGCAGACGCCGACTTCACGCAGCTCGACCGTCGACCACTCGGCCGCGGGACACTTGCGGGCGATCTCGAGCGCCTCCGCACGGGTAGGGCAGTCGAAGAGGACGTAGCCCCCGACAATCTCCTTGGATTCGGCGAACGGGCCATCGCGCAGGGTGTGCTGACCGCCTCGGACCTCGACCCGCACCCCTTCCGAAACGGAGCGGAGCGAGTCGCTCGCCTTCCATACCCCTCGGGCCTTGAGGTCCTCGACGAAGCCCACCATCCGCTCCATCTCGCGCCCTCCCTCCTCGGGTGTCCGGCTCCGCTTGCGGGTGCTCTCTTCCAGAATCAACAACATGTACGCCATCACACGCTCCGTTCGTGGGTGGCTTCGGAGCGTCCCCCATCCGCCCTTCGAGCAGAAGCGTTTCCTGCGCGTACCCCGGGCCGCTGGCAATCCATTGCCCCGGTCCGTCACGGACGTACGCGGCGTTGTGGAAATTCGGTGGAAATGCGCCGCCCAATTCCGTGGGGACTCCCCTGGTGGAGCGCCCCCATGCCCACCCGCTTCCCTCATCC
>NZ_JABUMQ010000610.1:0-2128 GCF_013336645.1 Myxococcus sp. CA039A
AGCCACGGGGGTGGGGGGCGCGCCGACAACGTGGGTCGGGTCGGGCACGCCCGCGTCGGGCACGGGCTGCGCACCGGCGAGGAGGGAGACGAAGCAGAAGAGAAGCGCGATGCGGTTCATGCGCATGGGACAGAGCACGCTGCGTTCCAGCCGCCGCGTCGGGGCAAGTGCTTGAAAGGACGAGAGCCGTCCAGCCGTGCCGATGTCATGGACACATCCTGATGTCGAATCGAGATGTGATACTGACATCGAGCCCGACGATTGCCGCGAGCCACCAGGTCCCTTCGAAGTGGCACTCCGTGTCCGGGCGGCCCGTGCTGCTGGCGGGCTGGCCTCGGCTCAGTGAGGCGCCCCAGGGAGGCAACGCGGGCTCAGCCGGGCCAGGCGGCCTGGTTCTCACTCCACCACTTCAGCCACCCCTGGCGATTCGCCTCCAGGTTGCCCACCACGCCGTCACCGAACGTGGTGACGCCGGTGATGCGTCGCAGCGCCGCGCCCCAGAAGACGCTGCCTTCGCGATAGCGCTCGATGATGAGCGGCACCGCGGGCCGTCCCAGCGCGACGAGCGCGTCGAACGACGGATGGTCCAGGAACACGTAGGGGTTGGACGACTCCCGGTGTTCCGCGCAGTGCCGCCCCCACTCTTCGGCGAGGGAGTCGAAGCGGGCGACAGGCTCGCTCATGAGGCACTCACGGGGGACTGACGGGGACGCACGTAGACTCGCACGGGCTCACCATACGAAGGGCCGGTGAGGTCGTCAGCGCTGTTGTGACGGATGAGCGGCTGGGTGCCAATCTTGCTCGTGAAGCGGCCCTGCTCGTCCATCAGCGCGCCGTGCGTCACCTCGAGGGGGCCGTTGCCCGTCATCGGCTTGCGCCCGTAGATGACCACCTTCTCCAGGCTGGGGTCGTTGCTCAGGTCCAACGAGTCCATCGGCTTGTAGCCCTGCGTCGCGTAGAGCTTGTCGAAGTCCTCCACGCGCGTGCCCGGCCACACCCACTCGTCGCGCTTGCCCACCGTCCACGCGATGCAGTTGTAGCGCTCCGACGCGGGGCCGATGCCCACGAACTTGTCCGCGCTCAGGTTGGGGAAGCTCTTGCTCTTGAGCAGCTCGTTCTTCCACCCCGGCTCGGCGTCGTCGCGCGTGACGCCGACGGGGAACTTGAAGTTCTGCCCGTTGGCCGAGTCCCACGTGGTGTTGTCGTCCGCCTTGCCCCGGAACCAGACCTGCACATCCGTCGCCTCGAAAGGCACGCGGACCGACGGCAGGAAGTCGCCGCCCGCGTTGCCGGCCTGCCCTGGCTGGAGGTCGAGCGGGAACTCCAGGGGCGGGCCGCCATTGAAGGACACGCAGGCGACGACGTCGGAGGGCGTCTTGCCGCCCGCGAGCGCCTTGAGGCGGTCCTGGTCATACGCGAGCTGGAGCTTGTCACCGGCGCGCAGCGTGCCGTCGACCTGCGTCTTGAAGTCCTCGGTGAAGGACACCGTCGCGCCCTCTTTCGAGGCGACCGACGCGTCGTTGCTCGGGTCCCACTGGTTGCTCACGCGCCCGTCGGCGCCCGTGGTGCGGAACGACAGGCGCACCAGACCCGTGGCGTCGGGAGGAAGCTCGAACGTGCCGGGCTGGATGTTCAGCCGGCCATTCGCATCGCGGCTGCCGTCGGTGAGGGGAATCGCCGTCTCCGTGCCTCCGGGGACCAGCCGCCACACCAACTCCACCTTCTCGGTCTGTGACGAGAAGCGCGCCGGGTCCGCCGTCACCGTCAGCGGCTTGCCCGCCTCCGCGTGGAAGGACGGGCCTCTGCCCGGGCCGGTGGGCAGGTTCACCTGTCCCTGGCCTTCCACGAAGGCAGTGGCCTTCCGACCGCCCTGCTCGAAGCGGGCCTCGTAGCCCGTGGCCTCGTGCAACTGGGGCTGGAGGTCGAGCGACTTCGCGCTCACGGCCGTCGTCGCGGCGGGTCCACTCAGGAGGGATGCACTGACGTGGGGGCGCGTGGCGCGGGACTCGAACTGGTCGACCTGCGAGTGGCCCTGGTTCGCCTTCTCACCCGGGGGGCGGGCCGCTCGCTCACGCTCCGCGCTGATTCCAGGCTGGGTGGCGGGGACGAAGGTGGGGCGGCCGATGCG
>NZ_JABUMQ010000611.1:0-2123 GCF_013336645.1 Myxococcus sp. CA039A
GCGTCGTCCGGGGTGTCGCTCCTCCGAGGGGCGTCCACCTGGGTGGGCGTGGTCCAGGACTCGTCGGGCGCGGGGTTGCGCGCCGCGGGGGCCGGCTGGGCCCGGGCGGACGTGCCCAGCACGAGGGCGAGCGGCACCAGGATGAGGCGGACGGAGGGCATGAAGACGGCTGGCAGCTTAGTCCACGGAGAGGGAAGGAGACGAGCCAGGGCCGGCTGTTCCCCCACCCTGCGTGCGCCCCGTCAGGTAGCGGGCAGGAGGCGATGGGAAACGTGTCACCGACGGCGGCGCACCGGACTACCATCCGCCGCGCGGCCAGCGGCGGGCGCCTGAGGAGAGACCACGGGATGAGGGCAGGAGGAGGGCGCGCGGCGCTGTTGGTGACACTGGCCCTGGGGCTTGGGTGTCGCTCCCGTCCGACGGAGACGGGGACGGACGCGGGTCCGGCGCGTGCGCCGGTCGCCAACGCGACGCTGCCCGCGTGCGAGGCGCTGTTGCCCACGGACGTGCGCGAGTCGATGCTGCCCGGCTTCACGATGAAGGAGGAGCGCGCGTGTCCCTCCTGCGGGCCGCTGTGCACCTTCCGCTCCGCGTCGGAGAAGGACGTCACGGTGTCGGTGACGTGGGACTGCCAGCCGCACTACGCACAGGTGGACACGCATGCCCTGCTGTTGCCGTCGCTGAACATGGGCGGCGAGGAGATTCCCGCGCTCGGCCGGGCCGCCGCGCGGCGTGCTCCCGCGCAGGGCATGTTGCAGGTGATGGCGTGGGACGACGACACGCCGTGCGCGCTCGTCGTCACGTGGCTCGGAGGAGACCCGGAGCAGGCGCTGGACGTGACGCGCCTCGCCCTCACCTCCACGCGACCGGAGACGGTCCACCCCGCCGTGGTGCCGACGGAGCCCGACGCGGGCACGCCGTGACTTCACGTCACAGCGTGCGCAGGTAGTCCACCAGGTCGTCGACCTCCGTCTCCGTGAGGCTCGCCGTGGTGCCGTGCTTGTTGGACTGGCTGTTCTGCATCAGCCGCCCCTTCAGCGACAGCGCGCTGCCGTCGTGCAGGTACGGCGCCGTGCGCGCGAGCCCCAACAGCGACGGCGTGTTCAGCCCCTTGGCGACCACGTTGCTGTCGTCCCGATTCGCGCCCGTGGTGATGAAGGTGCCCACGTCCGCCAGCGTGTTGTTCGTGAAGTGCGCCCCCGCGTGACAGCTGTCACACGCCGCCTTCTTGAACACCTGCGCGCCGCGCGCCTGCGACTCGGTGAGCGCCACGCGCTTGTAGGGATTGTCCGGCGTGGGAATCACGTCGATGAACGCGGACAGCTGCGCCACCATCACCCCATCCAGCGCCGTGCCGCCCATGCGCCCACGCACCGTGGCGTCCAGGAAGTCCCTCATCGTGGGGAACTCGCCGCTCCAGTGGAACGGCCCCGTCTCCGTCACCTTCCGCCCCGCCAGGCTCGGCGTCTGGCGCGGCCCATCCGGGAAGCCCCACACGTGGCCGTCGTCACGACCGTCCAGATGGCATGACGCACAGGACGCCGCCACGCCCGCGCTCGTCATGCGCGAGTCCAGCGCGGAGTAGAACAGCTTGCGCCCCGCCACCTGCTGCGGCGACAGCACGTCTCCCACCACTCGCAGGGGCACCCCCTCCGCGCGCACGTTGGCCACGTTGCCGGAGGCGTCGTTCACCAGCGTCGTCACCGTGTGGTCGAACGCGTTGTAGACGTACGCTTTGCGCCCATCCCGCGTCAGCGCGATGCCACTGGGCCCCGAGCCCACGCGCACCAACTGCCGCACCGTGCTGCCCTTCACGTTCACCAGGTCCGCGCCCTCGCGACGATTCGTGGGGATGACGGCCACGTTGTCCGTCTCGCGGTTCACGACAAAGAGCCACAGGCCCGACGGGTCCACCACCGCCGCCACAGGCCCCTGGATGGGATGGCTCGCCTCCGGGCTGACGATGGTGGACGGCGGGAAGTCAGGGTCCTCGCGCGGCGGAGGCCGGCACCGGTCCAGGTCATCCACCCGGGGCGTGCCGTCTTCCGTGTTGAACGTCACGATGCCCGGCGCCACCACGCCCGCCGTGTTGCAGGGCCCTCCGCCCCCATACAGCGACCCAC
>NZ_JABUMQ010000612.1:0-2111 GCF_013336645.1 Myxococcus sp. CA039A
GGGACTGGTTTCATGAGGTGGGAAGCGATGGGCGAGTCGCCCGGCGAGGACAGGCGAGGCGGTACGGAGGGCGCGGCGGGCCGGGCCTCGGGGCGTGCGTCCCTGCTGGCGGTGCTGGCGGAGAAGCCGTCCGTGGCGCGCGACATCGCCCGGGTGTTGGGCGCGCAGGAGCGCGGCGACGGCTTCCTGCGTGGCAACGGCTATGTGGTGACGTGGGCGATTGGCCACCTGGTGGGCCTGGCGCAGCCGCACGAGATTCGGCCGGACTGGAAGAAGTGGAGCCGGTCGCTCCTGCCCATGTTGCCGGGTGACTGGCCGCTGGTGGTCTCCGAGCAGACGCGTTCGCAGTTCGACGTGGTGCGCCGGGTGCTGACCTCGCCGGACGTGGGCGGGGTGGTGTGCGCCACGGACGCGGGCCGCGAGGGCGAGCTCATCTTCCGCTACATCTATGAGGCGGCGGGGTGTCGCAAGCCGGTGCGGCGGCTGTGGGTGTCGTCGCTGACGGAGCGAGCCATCCGGGACGGCTTCCGGCAGCTCAAGGAGGGGCGGGAGTATGACTCGCTCGCCTCGGCGGCCATGGGACGCAGCCGCGCGGACTGGCTGGTGGGGATGAACCTGTCGCGCCTGTACACGCTGGCGCACGGAGGGCAGGGGGAGATGTTGAGCGTGGGGCGGGTGCAGACGCCCACGCTGGCGATGGTGGTGGAGCGGGAGCTGGCCATCCGGAGCTTCGTTCCCCGGGACTATCTGGAGGTGGTGGCCACCTTCGCGCCGCAGGGGAAGGGCGTGGCGGCGGGGGCTCGGTACGACGGGACATGGTTCCGCTCCGGGCCGGATGGCAAGCCCGTGGTGCCACCGGGAATGG
This sequence comes from Myxococcus sp. CA039A, assembly GCF_013336645.1. Classification (NCBI taxonomy): domain Bacteria; kingdom Pseudomonadati; phylum Myxococcota; class Myxococcia; order Myxococcales; family Myxococcaceae; genus Myxococcus; species Myxococcus sp. CA039A. Next base: position 866 of record NZ_JABUMQ010000612.1, read on the forward strand.
AGGGCGTGCGCGAGTCCCGGCGGCTGGACGCGGATGGGGTGGATGCGCAGGCCGTCATCGACCGCGTGAAGCGTGGACGGGCGGCGATTGAATCGCTGGACGCGGAGGAGAAGAAGATGGCTCCTCCGCTGCTCTACGATTTGACGGAGCTGCAGCGTCACGCCAACCGGCTGTATGGCTTCAGCGCGCAGCGCACGCTGGAGGTCGCGCAGGCGCTCTACGAGAAGCACAAGCTCCTGAGTTATCCGCGCACCGCGAGCCGGCACCTGTCCGAGACGGTGGCGGACACGCTGCCGGAAGTGGTGGGCACCGTGCGCGGGCCGTACGAGGAGGACCTGGCGCCGGGGACGGGCGCGCGGCCCCTGGGGCGGCGCTACGTGGATGACGCGAAGGTGACGGACCACCACGCCATCATTCCGACGCCCACGTCGCCGCAAGGACTGCGGTTGTCTCCGGACGAGCAGCGCATCTACGACCTCGTGTGCCGGCGGTTGCTCCAGGCATGGCACGAGGACCACGTGTGGCGGGTCACCACGGTGGTGACGGCGGTGATGTCGCCGGGGCCGCGGAGCGCGGTGCCCGTGGTGGACCGCTTCCAGAGCACGGGCACCCAGGTGGAGCGGGTGGGTTGGAAGGTGCTGGACATCGGCGGAGGCAAGAAGGCGCCGAAGCCGAAGGCCGAGTTGCGCAAGGGTGACGAGGACGCGGAGCCGGACGACGAGCCTCAGTCGTTGCCTTCGGGGCTGGAGCGAGGGCAACCGCAGAAGGTGGAGGACGTGAAGGCGGTGAAGAAGCGCACGCGTCCGCCTCCGCGCTTCACGGACGCGTCGCTGCTGACGGCGATGGAGACGGCGGGAAGGGCGCTGGACGAGAAGGAGCTGGCGGATGCGATGCGCGAGACGGGGCTGGGGACGCCCGCCACGCGTGCGTCCATCATCGAGGTGCTGCTGGACCGCGAGTACCTGGTCCGCTCGGGGAAGGTGCTGGAGGCCACGGAGAAGGGGCTGCACCTCATCCAGGTGGTGCACCCGGACGTGAAGACGCCGGCGATGACGGGCCAGTGGGAAGCGTGGCTTCAGCGCATCGAGCGAGGGGAAGGACGGCTCGACGAGTTCATCCGGGGCATCGAGAAGTATGTCACCGAGGTGGTGGGCCATGGCCCCACGGGGCCGGCCCAGGCGATGCCGTACGGGGCCTCGACTTCGCGTGTCGTGGGGGCAGGGCGAGGGATGGACTGTCTCTTATA
>NZ_JABUMQ010000613.1:0-2105 GCF_013336645.1 Myxococcus sp. CA039A
GAAGGAGCGCAAGGCGGCGGAGGCTGCTGAATTGCGGAAGAGATTGCTTTTGAAAATGTCAATTTCTGAAATCATCAAAGGAGCTGATCTGAAATGAGATTGCAAGAAATCCTGGAACGTCTGGCTGAAATTCGTTCGCTTCTCGAAAGCGATCAAGAAGTAGATGTCGCCGCTCTCGAAGCAGAGGTTCGTTCACTCGAAGCTGAAAAGGCGCAAATCGAACGACGTCAGCAAATTGCATCCGGTATCCAATCCGGTGTCATCGCAGGGAATCCGATCCCGAAACCGGCCGGTGAACAGCGGTCTTTCGAAGGTATGGAACGCGACGCCATTCTGGCTACGCCGGAATACCGCAGCGCATACCTGAAACGCCTGCAAGGCCGTGACCTGACGGAAACCGAACAACGTGCCCTGACGACCGCTGCAAACAGCGCCGGCGCCGCTGTGCCGACCACTACGCTAAACATGATCATCGACAAATTGCGTCAGACGTCCGCGCTGTTCCCGCGCATCACGGTTTCGTATGTGCCGGGCAACTTGAGCCTGGTCGTTGCGAACGCTAAGAACGCCGCGGCATGGAAAGCTGAAGGCACCGACGGAACGCCTGCGGATGACACGGTAATCAATGTCAACCTGACCGGATTCGAATTGATCAAACTGGTCGAAATCTCGGCAGCCGCGCAAGCCATGACCATCGATGCTTTCGAAGCCTATATCGCATCCGAACTCGGCCGTCAAATGGCGATTGCGGTCGAAAACGCGATCCTAAACGGCACGGGCAGCGGCCAGCCGACCGGCATTCTGACGGGTGTTGCTTGGGATGCAACCAACAGCACGACCTGGGCAAACGGTGGGAATGTCGGCTACGACAACATTGTGGACGGCCTTGCGCTACTTCCTACCATGTACCATAACGGCGCGGTGTTCGTCATGAATCGGAAGATGCTGTTCAGTGGCATCCGCAAGATCAAAGCAACGGACGGTCAGCCGATCTTCACATACAACCCGCAAGACCGCGCAGCCATGACTCTTCTCGGTTATCCGGTAATATTGGACGACTATATGCCGGACGACACGATCCTGCTCGGCGACTTCTCTTATTACTACATGAACTTTTCGCAGGCTCCGCAGATCGAATCGTCCAGAGAGGCCGGATTCAAGAGCGGCAAGATCACGTATCGCGGTCTCGCTGTTGCCGACGGCAAACCGGCACTCGCCGAGGCGTTTGTCAAAATCCACGAAGCCGCGTCCTGATGAGGTGAAAGACTATGGCGCTGTTGGATGATGTGAAGCTGGCGCTGCGAATCTCCAGCAGCGCCTTTGATTCCGAAGTACAAGACCTGATCGACGCAGCCAAGGCGGACTTGCAACTGTCCGGGGTGGATGAAATCAAACTCATAGACACCGATCCCCTCATCAAACGCGCGATCGTGACCTATGTCAAAGCTAATTTTGGTTTCGACAACCCGGACGCCGAACGGTTGCAACGCGCCTATGACATGCTCAAGGCACACCTGACGCTCTCGGCGGAGTACACGCCGGCGGGTGAGGTGTCATGATGTGGCGCGACGTGGTGGAACTGATCTCCGTCGAACGAGTCGATGACGGCGGCGGAGGGTACACCGAAACGGAAACCGCCCGCTCGGTGTTCGCAAACCGGAAATCCATCCGGCAATCGGAATTCTACCAGGCGCACATGGCGGGCCTGCAGCCGGAGATTATGTTCGAGGTACGCTTTGCCGACTTTGCCGATGAGCGCAAACTGCGTTACCCGGCCGGCGATAACGGGCGCCGATACAACATTATTCGGACGTATACGAAAAACGAAGAAACAATCGAGCTTGTTTGTCAGCGGGAGGTGGGCGGGAGTGGCTAAATCACGACTCAAAATCAAGATCGAAGGTGCCGATGACGTGTTGCGGGCGTTTGATCGTTTTGACAAGGCGAGTCGAGAAAACCTCCGATCAACTGTACGTAAGAACGCGAACGCACTCCGAAAAGCGATCAAAAACCGCGCGCCGGTGGACAGCGGGAACCTCCGCGACAGCATCGCCGCCAAGTACGACAAGGACGGGCTTGGCGCGGACGTTGGACCTACCAAGCCG
>NZ_JABUMQ010000614.1:0-2082 GCF_013336645.1 Myxococcus sp. CA039A
CACCAGGAGAATCCGGAACGGCGCGCGCGCTTGTCGCAAGAGGTGGATGGCCAACAACGTTCCGCTGGCCCCGCCCCCCACCACGGCCACGTCCCAAGGGCTGCTCTGAACTTGCACGCCGCAATCCTATGTCCGCTCCCGTCCAGCGGCATCCGTGGATGTGCATGGACAATCGAATGCCAACCCCTGGTCGCGGTACGAGAGCGTGTCCACACTCCCACGCACATCCCGGGAGGATCCATTGCGCGAGCGCCCCAATGAAGACTGGGACGGAGAAGTCCCGGACGCGAGAAGCCTGCTGGGCTGGCCCCTGCCCGAGCGACGCGGGTCCATTCCCTCGCTGTCGTGGCTGGTGGAGAGGCTTCGCGACAGCCGGCCCGACTGGGGGCTGCTGGAGTCGTTCGTCGAGTTCGACCCCGCGCGCTACGTGCGCAAGACGCTGGCGAAGACGCGGGCGTGCGAGCTGCTGCTGGTGTGCTGGGGCCCGGGCCAGGGCTCGCTCGTCCATGACCACGGAGGCTCGTCGGGTGTGTCCCTGCTGGTGCGAGGCGAGCTGCGGGAGACGCGCTACGCGTGGGCTGGAGACAGGCTGGTGCCCGACGTGTCCCTGCGCGCGGCGGAGGGGGACCTGCTGCTCGAGGAGTCGGACACCATCCACCGCGTCCTCAACACGTCGCGGCGCGGCGCCGTGTCACTGCACCTCTATGCGCCGCCGATGGAGGGCATGACGCCCTACGACGACCAGGTGGCGTCGCTCAAACCGCCGCGTCCAGCTGACGTGGGGGCTGGGCGAAGGCGCCGGCCACGGGCAGGGTGACGCGGAAGATGCTGCCCTGACCGGGCGCGCTCTCCACCGTCAGCGTGCCGCCCAGGGACGTGACGATGCCGTGACACACCGCGAGGCCCAGGCCGGTGCCCACGCCCAGGGGCTTGGTGGTGAAGAACGGGTCGAAGATGCGCTCGCGGTGCTCGGGGGAGATGCCGCAGCCGGTGTCGCGCACCTCGACGGCGACGCGGCCGGGCATCGCCTCGCGCGCCACGACGCGCACCTCGTTCACCTCCACCTGACCGGGGACGATGGCCTGCGCCGCGTTGAGCAGCAGGTTGAGGAATACCTGCCCCAGCCGCGAGCCGTTGCCCTGCACGGGCGGCACGCCGTCACACTCGACGACGAGTCGCGCGCGGTGCCGCAGCTCATGCATGGCCATCTTCGCCGCCGTGCGCACCACCGCGCCCACGTCCGAGGGCCCGCTGCCCACGTCCTCCGAGCGCGACAGCGTCTGCAAATCACGCACGATGAGGCGGATGCGCTCGGCGCCGTCGCGCGTCTCCGCCAGCGCCTCCAGCACCTCCTGGCGCTCGCGCTCGGGGAGCTGCTCCTTCTGCTGGAGCTCCTGGTGGATGTACTCCAGGTTGCTGAGGATGAAGGCGAGGGGGTTGTTGATTTCGTGCCCGACACCCGCGGCGATGCGGCCCAGGGCGATGAGCCGGTCCGCGAAGAGCAGCTGAGCCTGGGTGGCGTGCAGCTGCTCCAGGCTGCGGGACAGCTTCGCGTTGGCGGCCTCCAGCTCCGCGGTCCGCTCCCGCACCGTCTCCTCCAACCGCCTGCCCGACTCGCCGGCCTCGCGGGTGAGGTCCGTCCCTGGACGCTCCGCTCCGTGTGGAAATCCCGCGCGAGTCTGGAAGGCGCGGCGCAGCGTGCCGCGCCGTTGCGCCACCGCTGACATCAACAGCACCCTGGCTCGTAGCGTCATCACGTCGCGGTCCCGGCGTCAGGTGTCCGTCCCGAGTGCTGCGCGCGGAGGCGGAGCGGACCTTCCCAGTCAACACCGCCGGGCCGTGTCGGGCAAGGAGCCGATGTCGGCCCGCGCGAGGGTGGGTGCCCGTCCAGATGGTTAGTCGACGCCCGCGCTCCCGGCGGACTCCGACAGCGTTGGCGAGTGGAAGGTCCGCGTGTCACCGCGCCGGTGTGGGTGCTTCTCGGAGGTGGGGATGGGAGGCCCCGCTCTGCTCCGGCGCTCGCGCGCGACTGCTCAACGTCACCGCGAGCACCGAAGGCAGCCAGCGCCGCGCCCACCACCC
>NZ_JABUMQ010000615.1:0-2020 GCF_013336645.1 Myxococcus sp. CA039A
GAGAGAGGACGACGCCGGCTGAGGACTCGCGGAGGACGAAGGCGAGGCGGTCGGAGGGCCAGGCCTTGTCGAGGGGGACGTAGGAGGCGCCGGCCTTGAGGATGGCGAGGAGGGAGACGATGAGGTCGGCGGAGCGGTCGAGACGGACAGCGACGCGAGAGCCGGGAAGAACGCCGAGAGTGCGCAGGTAATGGGCGAGCTGATTGGAGCGCGAGTCGAGCTGAGCGTAGGAGACAGACTCCTCACCCGACACAACGGCGACAGCATCAGGCGTGCGCGCGGCCTGCTGAGCGAAGAGCGAAGGGATGGATGCGTCGCGCGGGTAATCACTGACAACGCCATTCCAACCCGCGAGGACCTGCTGGTTCTCCGCCAACGTAAGTAGAGGAATCAGGCCGAGCTGTGCATCAGGCGAAGCGGTCAGCGCTTCGAGCAACACGAGATAGTGACGCGAGAGGCGCTCCATGGTCGCCGCGTCGAAGAGGTCGGTGTTGTAGTTGAAGACACCCGCGAAGCCATTGATGCCTTCTTCGAGCAGGAGGCTGAAGTCGTACTTCGCCGTCTCGATGCTGGGAGCCAGCCCGCTGAGGATGAGACCCGGGAGCTCAAGTTCCTCTTCAGGAGCGTTCTGAAGGGTGAGGGTGACCTGGAAGAGCGGTGAGCGGCTCAGGTCACGCTGAGGCTGAAGCTCCTCGACGAGCTTCTCGAAGGGGACGTCCTGGTGCTCGTAGGCGGCGAGGGTGGACGTGCGCACCTTGGAGAGCAACTGACGGAAGGACTGCTTCGAGTCGAGTCGGGAGTGGAAGACGAGGGTGTTGACGAAGAAGCCGATGAGGCCCTCGGTCTCGGAGCGATTGCGATTCGCGATGGGAGAGCCGACGGAGATGTCGTCCTGGCCCGAGTAGCGGGAGAGCAGAAGCTGGAAGGAAGCCAGCAGCACCATGAAGGGCGTGGCGCCTTCACGCTGAGCGAGGGCCTTCACGGCCTGGGTCAACTCACGAGACAACCCGATGGGGAACATCGCACCGCGATAGGACTGAACGGCGGGGCGAGGCCTGTCAGTGGGCAGCTCCAGGGACGAGGAGGCACCGGCAAGCTGGGTGCGCCACCAGGCGATTTCGGAAGAGAGGACGTCGCCCTGGAGCCACTGGCGCTGCCAGACGGAGAAGTCGGCGTACTGGATGGGCAGCGGAGAAAGCTGGGCAGGCTCGCCCCCAGCGAACTGACGGTAGAAGGCGGCCAGTTCGCGGACCATGACGGCGATGGACCAGCCGTCCGAGGCGATGTGGTGGACGGTGACGAGCAGTTGGTGCTCGGACGCATCCAGGCGGAGGAGTGACGCGCGGACGACGGGGCCTTGGGCCAGGTCGAAAGGACGCACGGCATCGGCTGCCGCCAGCCGCTGAGCCTCGGCGTCGCGCTGCTGCTGGGGCAGTGCGGAGAGGTCAATGAGAGGCATCTCCAGCCGGAAGTCGTGCTGGACGAGCTGAACAGGCTGACCCTCGTGAATGGAGAAGCGAGTGCGCAGGGCCTCGTGACGCTGAATCAGAGCGTTGAGAGACTGGAGCAGTGCGTCCGCGTTGAGGTCGCCAGTGAGCTTGAGGACCCAAGGGATGTTGTAGGTGGCGGCACCGGGCTGGAGCTGGTCGAGGAACCAGAGGCGCTGCTGGGCGAAGGAGAGAGGCAGCGGCTGGGCCCGGTCGACAGGGACGAGGGCCGGCTGGCGAGACGAGGAGCCGTGGAGCAAGTCCAGCCGCTCGGAGAGGAGAGCGACGGTGGGAGAGGAGAAGAGCTCACCGAGAGGCAACTCAACGTCGAAGGTGGAGCGGATGCGAGAGACGACTTGAGTGGCGAGGAGAGAGTGGCCGCCCAACTCGAAGAAGTTGCCGTGGATGCTGACGCGCTCCAGGCCGAGGACGTCGGAGAAGATGGAGGCGAGGCGGGACTGGGTGAGGGTGGAGGGAGGGGCGAAGTCGTCGCCGGAGGCGTCAGCTGCGGCGAAGTCGGGAGGAGGAAGAGC
>NZ_JABUMQ010000616.1:0-2018 GCF_013336645.1 Myxococcus sp. CA039A
CGTCCCACCCTGCCCATTTGATATGAACGTGGTGTTGAAGGAGTTGCCGTTGTGAAGGGTGACGTCGAGGTAGCGCACGACGCCCTTTCCCTCGATTCTCACGTCCACGCTGCCGCTTCCCCAGGCCATCTTCCCCTTGAGCTTGGAGGAGACGATGCCGCCCGCCGTGCCCGGCTCATCGCCCGAGCTGATGCTCAACTCGGAGTCGGTCAGTGCCACGGGGTGGCCATTGATGGTGACGCTCGTGCTTCCATGGGTGAGCGTGGAGTCTTGAGCGGAGTTGACGAAGGGGGTGGGCACAGGGCCTCCCGGCGTCGGCACCTTGCAGACGTCGGGTGCGGCCGAGGTGTGCGTGTTACCGCTTCCCTTGTGCAGGATGGCGCGGCCGTTGGCGAAGACCTTGCTCATGCTTCCTCCTTGGCGTTTCGAATCATACCCATGACGCAGGCGCAAATGCGCCCACTGTCGGCACTGCCGTCGACGAGCGCCCTGAGCGCGTCGGGCTGACGCCTGTCAAGGACCGGAGAGGGTGTGAGCCATTCACATCCGAGGGAAGTTCACGGGTCCGATGATGACGGCCCGTGAATCGTTCCCGTCGCGCAGTTCGAGTGTGTAGGTGCCTTGCAGTTCGTCCGGGCTGGCCTCTGTCTCCAGGATGAGCAACACCTCGATGTCGCCAGCGGTCAGGGGCTTCGACTGCCAGGCCCGCAGCTCATGGGAGCGGCGACCCAGGGTGTCCCTGAGCGTGGCTCGGCTCGCGGTCCACGGGAGATGATGGCCGGCTGAAGCCAGCACGAGTGCCACCGCGACGCGGGAGATGCTCCTGAAGACCTGTGCCTCGGTTTCACGAGACAGAATGGACCGGGCCGTTGAGAGGTCCTGACCGAGTGTGTTTCCGAGAATGCCCTGCTCGTTCAGAAGCCCTGTGGCGAAAAGTCCTGTCAGGCCCGTTGGACCCTGCTCAGCTCGAAGCCTCGCGTTCTCCTCGCGCAGCCTCAGAAGCTCGCCCTCGAGCTGGGCGGTCTCGGTCCGGTTGTTGCGCGCTCTTGGTGGATCGCTCACGACCTCCACCTGGGCATCGAAGTGCCCCGGGGCCACGACGAGGAGAAAGTTCGCTTCCCTGGGAGTGGAGCCGTCCTCGAAGCGCAGGGTCAGACGCAGCCGCGTGCCTTCCTGGAGTTTGTCCGAGGGCAGGAGCATGAGGGTGTCCTCGCCCATCACCACACGGTGAAAACGCTCCCGTCCCTCCAGCGTGACGGCGTCTCGTGCGAGAGAGGTGTCGAACAGGAGCGCGGTGGTGCCCCCGGGACGAATGAAGATCTCGGCAGGTGCTGGGCCCTGTCGTGTCCCCAGGTCGATGCGACGGACCTCCGAGGAAGACGATGACGTGTGAGACTGCGCCAGTGCGGGCCCGCTCCGCATGCTCATGGCGACGAGGCACATCATGAGCGGCAGGAGGCGTCGTGGACGGCTCGTGCTAATTCTTCTCGTCACCGGTCTCCTGGAAGCGACCCACGGCGCGCACGGCGAACTTGTTGGCCACGACGCCATGGTCATCGTCGCTGCCTGCCTTGGCGGGAATGCCATACACCCCTCTCTGATTGGGGTCGACATATGACATGCAGACAGGGTAGCTCTTGCCCTCGATTCGTGCCTCGACGACTCGGCCATAGACCCGGGTGGGGGTGACGTAGATGTTCGTGATGAGTTCCGCTCCTCGGCGGAGCGCTCCGAACGTCCGGTCCAGATGGGTCGAGATTCGAGACTCGCGGAGGGTGATGTCCGCATGGGCAAGTCCGGTGTGGTCCCTCTCCCCGATGGACGCGGAGACCTGAACGCCGATTCGGATGTTGAGCCGGGCCATGGCCTCCCGCGCTCCAGGAGGGCAGTCCTCGGCGGCAGGCACTGGCTGGTGTTTCACCACAGATGGCGAGCCGGCGCATGCGAGCCCCGTGCAAGCCAGGGCCACCTTGGACAGACGGGGCAGGGAGGGGGAGCGCTGCTTCACGGGAGCAGGG
>NZ_JABUMQ010000617.1:0-2016 GCF_013336645.1 Myxococcus sp. CA039A
CTTCTCCAACTGCGCGTACGTCAGCTCCTCCCCTTCGAACACCACCGCCACCGCCTCCGGCGTCCTCCCCGCCTGCGCCTCCACCAGCTCGTGCGCGCAGACCTCCCAGCGTGGGCCCGTGGCTGAAGGGTTCCACGCCTCCAACACGAGGCGTCGATCCGCTTCCGAGACGAGCGGCAATTCGGACAGGCGCTGGAGCGGGTTGGCGACCGCACCCTCGAGGAGCCGTTGCAGGTGCGCCACCAGTCGCTCCGCGGACGCGGGCTCGTAGAGGTCGGTGCGGTACTCCAGCGTCCCGGTCAGACCGGTGGGCGTCTCGCGCAGCATCAACGTGAAGTCGAACTTCGCGGTGCCACTGTCGACGTCCACGGACTCGAAGGAGAGTCCCGGCGTGGCGAGCTCCATGGGCGGGGTGTTGAGCAACACCATCGCCACCTGGAAGAACGGCGTGTGCCCCGGCTGCCGTTCGGGCTGGAGCACCTCCACCAGCTTCTCGAAGGGCACGTCCTGATGCGAGTACGCCCCCAGCGTCGTCTCACGCACGCGTCCCAGCAGCTCGCGGAACGTCGGGTCTCCCTTCAGCTTCGTGCGCAGCACCAGCGTGTTCACGAAGAAGCCGATGAGCTCTTCGGTCTCCATCTGCTGGCGACCCGCGATGGGTGCCCCCACGCAGATGTCTTCCTGTCCCGAGTACCGCGACAGCAACGCCTGCAGTCCCGCGAGGAGCCCCATGAACAGCGTGGCGCCCTCGCGCTGGCACAGGCTCACCAGGGCCCGGGTGAGTTCCCGTGAGAACTCCACCTTGATCACCGCGCCTGGATTGCGAGCATCCAGGGCACGCGGATGATCGGTGGGAAGCTCCAGCAATGACGGTGCGCCCTCGAGCTGCTGCTTCCACCAGGAGAGCTGTCGCTCCAGGACATCGCCCTGGAGCCACTCTCGCTGCTGGGCGGCGTAGTCCACGTACTGAAGGCCCAGCTCCGACAGCGGGGAGTGTCGCCCCACGCTGTACGCCTCGTAGAGCGTGACGACCTCGCGGATGAGCACGGCGATGGACCAGGCGTCCGCGATGATGTGGTGCATCGTCACGAGCAAAAGGTGCTCGTGGACATCCAGTCGCACCAGCCCCGTGCGCAGCAGGGGGCCGCGCGTCAAGTCGAACGGCCGTCGGGCCTCGGCCCAGACCAGCCGCAGCGCCTCTGCTTCCTTCTCGGACTCCGGCAGTGGCGCCAGGTCTTGAAGCGGCAGCCGCATCCGCAGGGGCTCGCCTCGCGAGATGACCTGGACCGGCTTGCCCTCACGGGACTGGAAGACGGTGCGCAAGGACTGGTGGCGTCGCACCAGTTCGGTGAAGGCCCGCTCGAGCGCCTGCACATCCAGCGCGCCCTTCAACCGGAGCGCGGCGGGGATGTTGTAGAGGGGACTGCCGGGCCTGTACTGGTCCAGGAACCAAAGCCGCTGCTGGGCAAAAGAGAGCATCTCTTCCTCCGTGTCTCCCTGCTCGTTGGAACTACGGAACCGCGCACGCGCTCGCGCGAGCATCGACTGCGGAGCGTTGCCAGGCTTGAGCCGGACATCCGCCTCGATGCGCTTCGCGAGCGCCGCGACAGATGGCGCTTCAAAAAGAGTCCTCAAGGGAACCTCGGCCTTGAGCAAGGCGCGGATGCGCGCCACCAACTGGGTTGCCAACAGTGAGTGGCCACCGATGCTGAAGAAGCTGTCGGTGACGCTGACGCGCGGCAGCTTCAGCACCGCCGCGAAGGCCTCCGCCAACTGCACCTCCAGCGCGTCTCTCGGTGCCACGAAGGGCGCCGCGCCCCGCAGGCTCTCCACGTCTGGCGCCGGCAGCTTGCTTCTCGCCAGCTTCCCGCTCGGCGTCAGCGGCAGCGCCTCCAGCTTCATCAGCGCAGGCGGCACCATGTGCTCCGGAAGCTTCCTCGCCAGCGCCTCTCGCAGCACCTCCGGCTCCCACTCCACGCCCTCCCCCAGCACCACGTACCCCACCAACCTCTTGTC
>NZ_JABUMQ010000618.1:0-2010 GCF_013336645.1 Myxococcus sp. CA039A
GGGTCGGGCGGTGGCGGCGCGGTCGTCGCTGACGGAGGCCGGGGCGGCGTGACGGAGGCGGTGGCGGGAATGGCCTCCGTCGCGCGGCGTTTGCGCATCACGACGTACGCCATGGCGTTGACGGCGAGTGTTCCGACGACGATGACGGCAATCCAGGTCTTCTGTTTCATCCGCTTCTCGGTCTCACCGCATGCGCCACGTCAGCCCGGGCACGAAGGCCGTCATTCTCAGGCGACGAAGTACCAGAACAAGGCGCTGGCGCAGGCCGCGGCGCCCGCGGTCAACACGATGGGCCAGGGGAACGGCGGCTCTGCCAGGTCCACGGGGATGGCCAGCGCGGCGTCCGCCACCGGGCCGCGCGTGGTGGGAGAGGTCCGCTCCTCCACGGGAGGTCCAAGCCGCACGCTGGGGTTCGGCGTGCGCTCCAAGGGCACGCCGCCGCTGGACATGCCGCTGGTGGATGACGAGCCGAACGCGGACAGCGCGGTGTTGTGGTGGCCCGTCTTGTCGGCGGGGAACAGCGACGTCACCAGCGTGGCCAGCTCGCGCCCGCCCGACGTCCAGTTCTGCGCGGCGCGGAAGCGCTCCAGGTCCATGGCCAGCTCCCGGGCGCTCTGGTAGCGCGCGTCGGGTTCCTTCTCGAGCAGGCGCAGGATGATGCGCTCCAGCTCCGGCATGAAACCCGGTGACACCTGTGAAGGTGGTGTCACCTGCACCTGGGTGGCGGCGATGATGGTCTGCTCCACCGTCTCGCGCTTGAACAGCCGGCGTCCGGTGGACGCTTCGTAGAGGACGATGCCCAGGGAGTAGAGGTCCGAGCGGTGGTCCAACTCCCGGTTGGTGATTTGCTCCGGGGACATGTACGCGTACTTGCCCTTCACCACGCCCACGCTGGTGCGCTCGACGTTCACCGCGCTCTTCACGATGCCGAAGTCGGCCAGCTTGACGATGCCGTCGCGCGACACCAGCACGTTGCCCGGCGTGACGTCGCGGTGCACCAGCTTCAGGGGCGTGCCGTCCGGCAGCGTCTTCGAGTGCGCATACGCCAGCGCGTCCGCCACGGCGATGCCCACGTCCACCGCCACCCGCTGGCCGAGCGGGAAGTGCGACTTCCACGCGTGCCGCAGCACCCGGTCCAACGCCTGGCCCTGAATCCACTCCATGGCCAGGTAGTACTGGCCATCAATCTTCCCGAAGTCGAAGACCTGCACGATGTTCGGATGGGTCAGCAGCGCGGCGACCTTCGCCTCGTCCGCGAACATCCGGCTGAACGCCTCCAGGTTCGCGTACTCCGGCAGCACCCGCTTGATGACGCACGGCTTGGAGAAGCCGTCCGGCCCGTCGATGGAGGCCAGGAAGATGTGCGCCATCCCACCCGCCGCGAGCCGTTGCAGAATTCTGTATTTCCCGAAGTAAACGTCCTCTGCGGGAACCGGCACTGGCGCGTCGAGCCTGTCCAACTTTCGCCTCAGGAATTAGCTGTAAGGCGAGAAAGATACAGTTGGTTTACCTACCCCACAAGTTCACGACCCCTCGGTGTCAAGCACTTTGGGCATCAAACTCTGGAAGTCGGGTGGGTCAGCCCCGGCGCGGCTTGCTCCGGGACTTGCGGCGGCGTTTGCGGGGGGCGGCTGGAGGGGTGACTTCGGCGAAGCGGACGCCGGAGACGCCGGCGTGCTCCAGGGCCTCCTTGATTCCCTCGGAGACGATGAGGCTGACGGGCCAGCCCCACGTGCGCAGCACCCGGGCGCCCTCGGTCTTCACGGGGTCGATGCGCAGGCCGCGAACGGTGCGGTAGTGACCCACGCGCTCGGGGGGGCCGTCCTCGGCGGTGTAGTGGGAGACCTCCGCGCAGGCGGTCTCGTCCAGGCAGCGGACCAGGCGGGTGGCGACGAGGATGAAGAACGACTCCGGTTCGCGCTCGACTTCCACGGGGATGAGCTGCACGTCGTCGGGGGCGAGCTCCCGGAAGATGGCGGCCACGGAGGCGTGGACGACGGGGGTGAGGCC
>NZ_JABUMQ010000619.1:0-1949 GCF_013336645.1 Myxococcus sp. CA039A
GCGCCGGAGCGGGCGTCGCCTCGGAGGGAGAGGTGGGGCTGGTCACCGCGGCCGGGGTGGCCTCGATGGGACCGGTGGCCTCCGCCGGAGCGTCGTCTTCCACGGGCGCGGGAGGCGTCTTGCCCCGCGAGCCACGCGTCGGCTTCTTCTTCGACTTGGAGGCCTTGGAGGACCGGGTGGTTGAAGCACCCTTCTTCTTCTTCTTGGACTTGGACTGACCACCCAGGTCCAGTCCCTCGAAGTTCTGGGCGAACGAAGGGGCCGTCCACACGAGCGCGAGCCCGAGGACGGCGAGGCGGATGAGCCTGAAGGAGCGCAGCATCATGACCCAGGGTTGGACGACGGGAAGAAGAAGGACACTCCCAGCTCGAACAGCAGCTGGTTGCGCAGATAGTTGTCGGTGCGGCCCTTCTCCACATAGATGAGGTCGCGCACCTCCGTGCGCAGCGTCACCCAGCGGTTGAAGAAGAAGCGCATCCCCACGCCCACGTTGCCGCCGGGGGTGAGGTAGTCCTTGGCCAAGAGGCCCGTGGCGTCATCCAGGTCCGGTCCCCGGTACTGGATGACCGAGCCACCCACGACGCCGTACAGGTCGAAGTGGATGAAGCTTTCGGCCAAGAGCGACAGCTTGCCGTAGATGGGCGCCCACTGGACGTCCGCGCCACCCAGCAGCTTGAGCTGCCCGGGAGCCTGACCATCCAGTTCGCTCTTGGCGGGCGACTTACAGCCGCGCGTGGAGCCATCCGTGCCGTCGGAGAAGGTGCAGATCTGCGCCGAGCCCGCGACCGCGTTCACCGCGTAGCCCGCCCGCAGGCTGATGCCGAGCGTCTCCATGGGGTGATACGTGAGCACGCCACCGAAGATGTACTTGGTGAAGAAGGCGTCGCGCAGCGACAGCGTCGCGGACGGGCTGAACTCGAAGCGCCCCTTCTTCAGGAACACGTGGCCCGACACGGGCCGCACCCGCTCACGCAGGGGGCCGAGCCGGTCCTTGTCCACCTCGGACACGTCGCCGGCCTCCTCCTCCTCGGAGGTGGTCTGCGCGTTCGCCAGCACGGGCATGGCGAGACAGAGGGTCAACAGCCAACGGAAGACGGGCTTCATTCCGCGTCCCTCCCCGTCGAACGGAAGGGCAGGAACAGCGAGATGCCGGCGTTGAGGGTCATGACGTTCTGGATGGCCCCCTTGGCGCTGCCCAGGGGCTGATCCACATAGGAGGTGTTGATGAGCGCCACGTTCACCGCGATGAAGTCCTGGGCCACGAAGCGCATGCCCAGGCCCAGGTCCGCGGCGGGGTTGAGCCCGCGGCCCGGCAAGGACGAGGTCTCCGTCTTCACCACGCCCGCGCCCGCCAGCAGATAGCCGTCGAAGTGCAGGATGGAGTTGAGGAAGGCCACCTTGCCGTACAGCGGGCTCCACTCCACGTCGCCCATGGCGGACCACTCGGGCACCGAGTTGTAGATCTTGCTGTAGAAGGCGCGCTTGGCGGTGCGCACGTCGTCGGACGGCACCACCTGCATCAGCGAGCCACGCGCCGAGATGGCCAGGGTGTCCGCCAGGTAGTAGGCGCCCCGCAGGGAGACACCCACCTTCGAATAGAACGGATCATTGACGGAGACGCTGATGAGCGGCGTCAGCTCGAAGCGTCCCTGCTTCCGGTACACCTTTCGCTGGACGCTCTTCACCCGGTCTTCCTGGGTGATGTCGGTCAGCGGCGGCAAGGCCTCGGGAGGAGGAGCCTCCTCCTCCACGGGTCGGGTGGCGGTCGCTGCGGGCGCGGCCTCCTCCGCCGGTGGCGGCGTGGGTGATTCTTCGGACTTGGGCTGGGTCTCTTCCGTGAGGTCGAGTCCCATGCCCTCCTGGCTCTGCGCAGGTGCCAGGGCGGGCACCAGGCACAGCGCGAGCAGCAACGTGTGGCGATTCAAACCGGGGGCTCCGTGGGGGAGGGG
>NZ_JABUMQ010000061.1:0-40064 GCF_013336645.1 Myxococcus sp. CA039A
CGCCCACCCCGCCTCGTCCGCTGAAGGCTGTCCTCTTCCCCTACATCCCAGACGCCGCTGGAGATGGCTTCGCGAGCCTCAAGCAGCGGCTCGAAGCCGACTTCGAGCGGGCGAACTCGGACATCGACCTGGACATCGTGTTCGACTCACAACTGGACCTCTATGACCTGGATGAAGGCGGCGCGCTGAACCAGCTCCTCGGTCAGGGCACGGGCGCCGCCCAGGTGGTGGAGGTGGACACGTTGATTCTCGGCTCGCTCGCGTCGAAGGGCTGGATTCAGCCAGTCCCCGTGCAGCCGGGCGTCTCACATCCCGCCGCCGAGGAGGCCGTGCGCATCTCCGGTGAGGACTATGGCGTCCCCACCTATCTGTGCACCTACGTCGTCTATTCGCGCAGCCCCCAACTCCAGACGGCCACGGATGGAGCGTCGCTCGTCCAGATTCTGGGCGATGTGTCCCCCGGCAAGCGCCCGCTCGCCGTGAACTTCGACGGGAGCTGGACGCTGCCCTCCTCGTACCTGGACGCCTGGGCGGACACGCATCCTGGCTCAGCGCTCGCGAGCGCCATCACCCTGCCGCTGGACTCGCCGTCCGTGGCGTCCTTCAAGACAGTCGTCGACAGCTGCGCGCTCGAGCAGGGTGTCAATCCGTGTCTGGATGGCACCTACGACTCGAACACCGTGGCGGAAGAGGCCTTCGCGACGGAGCAGGCCAATGGCTTCATGGGCTACACCGAGCGGCTGTTCTTCATTCGCCAGGCCCGGCCCTCCCAGCCGCTCCCGCAGGTCATCTCCGTGCCGCTCGGCACCGGCTCGGCTCCGGCGGTCTTCGTGGACGCGCTGGTGCTCAACGCGAACTGCACCGGGACTTGCGCACAGGATGCCCACGCCTTCACCGAGTTCATGAGCGACCCCGAGGTTCGCCGGCTGATTGCCTTCAGCGAGGACGTTCCCGCGGGCACCTCGCCGCGCTACCTGCTCCAGGCCAACCGCGCCTTCTACCAGCAGGAGCCCGCGCGCTCCGACCCCATGTATCAGAAGTTCGAGCCGCTCCTCACCGGGGCCCGGCCCTACCCCAACCAGGGCTTCCCGGAGAACAGGAAGGCGCTTCAGACAGCGTTGCTGGAAGACTTGCGGTAGCACGCGAAACGGGAGGAGAAGGTGCCCGTTTCACCTTCGCCTGACGTATTCTCGTGGACCCCTTCTTCTCCGAGTCCCCCATGCGACTGACTGTTCTGAGCTTGCTCTGCCTCATGTTCACCCCTGGCTGCGGGTCCGACGTACCGAAGTCCTCGCTCGCGGCCTGCTCGTTCACCGACAAGTGCGCGAGCGCCGAGGAGGTTTGCTACGTCAGCCAGGTCTGTGGCCCGCCCGCCTCGAACGGGGAGTCGCTGTGCCAGCAGGAGACGGGCGACCGCAAGTGTCACCGCCGCTGCCAGGACGATGACGCCTGCGGGTCTGGCGAGTCCTGCGAGACGGTCCGCTGGGTCCAGCGGACGGACATACTGACCGACACCACCCTCTGCATCAAATAGCAGGAGGCGCGACGTCTTGCTTTTGTGAGCAGTCGAGGGGCTGAGGACTCAGGTCCCCAGCCCCTCGACTGCTCACGGCCGCTCAGGGCTGGCCGAGGTTCGTCCAGGTGTTGGTGGCGGGGTTGTACCGCTCGATGGAGTCGTTGACGTTCGTGGCGAGGAGGTAGCCGTTCGAGCTGAAGATGCGCGTCGCCGAACCGTGGATGGAGTTCCACACCGTGCCCGCGTACTTCATGATGAACGAGCCATCCGGACGCAGCCCGTAGACGTCACCGCCGACGGCGACATAGCTCCGGCCCGAACCACCGATGGTGGTCCACGTCGAGCCGCCGCCATATCCCTGGATGGCGTCCTTCACGTTGGTGACGCGGTACATGCTCGTACCGCCGCTCACCAGCTCACTGGCGCCCCCGCCAATCACTGACCACGACGTCCCCACGCCGCTCCAGAGCGCGGTGTAGGAGTCCTGCCAGGGGTCGATGCCGAACACCTGCGTGGTCGTCGACCCGAAGCGCGAGCCCGGCCCGCCGATGGTCGTCCACACGCCCGTCCCCGCGTTGTAGCGGAGGATGTTGCCCGTGGCCGCATCGGTGGCGCAGAGCGCCCCCGCACACGCGAAAATCTGCGCGACCGGATTGCCGATGGTCACCCACCCAGTGCCCAGGAACTGCACCGGCTGGCCGCCGCCCGGAATCTGCCCGTAGAGCGTGTTGCCCACCGCGACGAAGGCCTGCCCCGGGTTGCCCACCAGCGTCCACCCGGCGGCATCCCGCCGGTACAGGTCGCCCGTGGAGCGCTTGCGCGCGTACACCGTGCCGCTGCTCGTGCTGAGCACGTTGGTGGGCGCCTCATACAGGGACTGCGACCCCTCCACGTCCCGCTGCGAGATGAAGTTCAGCGTGCGCGCCGGGTCCAACCAGCCCGGCTGGGACGGGTAGTGCATCGCCCCGCGGCCGTCGTAGCAGGTCAGCGGCCGGTAGCTGCCCGTGGTCACCATGCCGCAGCCCGCGGCGGTGTCGTGCTCATGGACGAAGCCCAGTGAGTGGCCGAACTCATGCGTCAGCACCGCGATGAGCTGCGCATCCGTCCACGTCGACGTGGGGCCCAGCTCCAGGAAGCGGGTCGGCCGGGTGAAGGTGGGGAAGCCCATGCCGGCCTGGAGGCCGGTGAAGGTGAAGTTGCGCTCGACGTTGTACTTCACGTTGTTGTTGAGGCGGTTGCAGCTCGCCGAGTCCTCCGCCACGACGTGCACGAAGCGCACGTTGGCCGCGGCCTCCCAGCCCGATGCGGCGCGGTGCATGAACTCGACGACGCGGTTGTAGTCCGTGCCGAAGTCACCCGGCCGGATGCAGTAGGTGATGTTCCAGCGGTCGGTCCGGTTCCAGGCGGCGTCAGCGCCTCCCACGCGGAACACGGAGAGCGCGTTGGGATTCTGGGTGATGCTCTCCCAGTACTGACGCACCATCGCCAGGTCGAGCATGCGCATGTCGCCCTCGACCAGGAAGTGGCCGTCGGGCGTGGGGACGACCTGCTTCGCGCGCCAGGCCTCGAAGGCGGCCTCGGTCTGCTCCGCGGAGGAGACCAGGTCATCCTCCGCACCCATGCCTGTCGACTCCGGACCGCAGGCACCCAGCAACAGGCCCAGCGAGGCCACGGCCAGCGTGCTCATCCGCCACCCGTGGCATCGAGTGTAGGTCTTGCTCTTCATGTGAACTCCCCCTCGGCGCCGAGGCGAGGCCCCGGCGCCGATGATGTGGTGTGGTTGCGCTTCAACGGGGCTGCGAGTCGAGAACGACAGGGGCGCGCGATATTCCCGCCCTCGCAGCTCCAGCGCCCCACCCCTCAGGGGCCGCAGGGAGATTGCATGTCCAATCCCATGTCCAGATAGGCGCGGGCACCACTGTTCCAGAACTTCTTCATGACGTGCTCCGCGTTGGGCATGGAGTGGCCCACTCCACACACATCCACCTTGATGGCCCCTGAGTTGGAAGTGAAGTCAGCCTGGTCCAGGAAGTCCAGGTTGGGGTCCGTGGAGGACATGTGGCAGGTGCGGCAGTAGGGCTTCACGACACCCCGATAGAGCCCCAGCCCCTTCTGCTTGGTGTTCTTCCAGTTCGGGGGCACGTAGGTGTCATTGGCCACGGCCGTCACATCCCAGACGGGCTTGGGCTCGTAGGTGCCCTCGATGAACTCGCGGATGCCGTCGGTGGGCCCCGTCAGGGTCACCAGATGGTTGAGGCGCCGCAGGGCATCCGCCTGGGCCGCGTGGGTGAAACCCGCGGCCGTGGAGTAGCGGAAGCTGAAGACATCGAACGGGAGGAACTGCGCCTGTCCCACCACGGAGTTGGTGGCCGCGTTGTAGTTCGCCTTGATGCCATGGCAGGACAGACAGTTGCCGGGCACGAAGGTGTTGAACCCGGTGTTGTCGAGCTGCGCCGCGGGCGTCAGGAAGCCCGCGGCGTCGTAGACCATGAACTTCACGCTGTTGGGGGAGCCAGCCGGAGGCGTGAAGGTCATGGCCACGGTGGCGAACGAGTTCGTCCGGGCCACGGCGTCCTGAAGGGCGGACGCGGAGCTGCCGCCGAAGACCGGCTGGCCATTGAGCACCCCGTAGTTCTTCACATAGCAGGCAAGGCCCACCATGGACGGGGGGGCGCGGCCGTGACACTCCAGTGGAAGAGGGGCTCGGGCCGGTTGACGTGGGTGGGCGTGGTGGTGGTGATGGCCGTGGCGAACTGCTGCCAGTGGGACTCCACCGTCGGGTCCAGGTCCGGGGCCCTCAAGACCTGGAGCGAGATGGGCGTGCTCGGCTCGGGGTAGTAGCCCTCGAACAGGAACGTCTCTCCAATCACCGAGTCCCCGGTGGTGGTTCCATTGTGAGGGCCCGTCATACAGCCCGAGGTGGCCAGCAGCGTCAGACAGGACAACACGAGGAGCCGGAACGAGAGCGGCGGCATGGTCGGAGCTCCTTCGCGGGAAGGCGCCCGAAATGGGGCACTTTCCCCCGAGGAGAACGGCCGCGCCCCTCCACGTCCTGACTCGCGTACCTCCAGGACGCGTCCGCGTCCAAGTCGAACGCGGCCTGCTGGGACACGGGGGTCTTGCCGACACCCCACGAGCGACACCGCTCGGAGCGTGGCCCTGGCGGACTCCCGGCACGGTGGCTGCAATCGAGGCTTCCGTGACGCACCCACCCGGGCACGGGGCTCCCCCACGCTCGACGATTGTGAGCCCGCATGATCATCAAGTGCAAAAGGTGTCATGAGAACACCTTCGTCTTCGAGTTCGAGAGCAAGAAGATGTGCAGGAGATGCATCCGCCTCGTCGCCCGGGGCCAACCCACGAAGGGCAAGTTCAAATACGGGGACAACAAGCTCGATCACCACAAGCAACGGGTCCAGAAGGTCGACATGCGGGTCAGCGGCATCTCGAAGACCCGGCACACGCTCCGGCGCACCCAGTCCGCCATGACGTTGTCAGAGGTCTCGGGGTCGGGCTCCGGGCAGGGGATGATTGAGGAGCCCACCACCGTCGACGACACGGCGCCGTATCTCCCGCCCAGCGTCATGCGACTGCAATGCATGACGCTCTTCATCCCCTTCGACGCGGGGAACAACTTCTACAAAACCAATGCGAAGAAAGGGACCTTCCAGGCGGACTTCATCCCCCAGCGAGACAACCACTTCGCATCGACGTCGGCTCCGACGACCTCCAGGGCCCTCTCCTCCCTCAACACCAGTGTCTATCCCGGTCAGCAGGTCTTCGAGGCCAGGTCGACTCCCATGACGCCCACGCAGATCGAGGGCAGCTACGACAACATCGTCCTCAAGCACATCATGGCCTGCACGAACTCGTCGGAATGGAAGCGGGTCCATGCCGCCAGTCCCATCGACCTGCATGTCCAGTTGAGCAGGCTCTGTCCCGAGGTCATCTTCCTCTCGGAGGAGCTCAAGGACGCCCCATTCCCCAAGGTCCTTCAGCCCTGCCCGGAGCTCAGGTACCGGAAGATCGGCAGCATCAAGGACATCCTCGGTCCCGACGCCGGCGTCGACGCGAAGAACGAGATTGCCGCCTACGCCCTGGTGGACGAGAAGTTCATGTCACATGTCCTGTACGACGCGAAGGTCCTCTTCCGACAAGGCGTCAAACACAAGGAGAAGTGGCTCTGCGTCCAGAAGATCAGTCCCGAGTTCCAGGTCCATATCGATATCGCTGGCGTCCACCTGGATGCCGGATACACGGGCTTCACGTCCGACACCAAGAAGCAGCAGGCCCTTGCGGCGGTAGGCGAGTTCGCGCGCCAGAACGATATCGACGCGCTGCTGGGTGACCTGAACATGGACTCATTCGAGCTGAACGGAGGGTTCTTCCCGAATCAGTTCAACTTCACGACGCTCGCGGACAACACCGTCAAGCCCACCTACACCCTGTCGCATTCCAATACCAATTCACAGAACAACTACATGGGTGGGTTGATCGCCAACACCGACCAGGTTGAAACCGAAGCCATGAACCTGAGAGGCGAAGACACGGTGTCGCTGTCCCGAACGCTGGATGGGAAGTTCTATTCAGACCACCCGGCCATCATGGCGAACTACTTCAAGTCCTTCCACGGCTGAGGCAGGCCGCGGATTGGCGCATTCGTTCAAGCCCGCGCGCTTTCGCGCTCCTACCCTGGCGATGAAGTTGTCACCAGGAGGACCCGCATGGCAGCGCCCGGCCCAATCCAGACTCCCGCCTTCCGCGTTGGAAGGACCTCGACGTCGTGGCTCGCAATCCTCTCGCTCGCGGTCGTCGGCGGTGCGTGTGGCTGCGCGACGACGCCCACCCGCCACCTCGTCTTTCCCTCCACCCCACTCTCTCAAGCAGAGGTCCGCGCACCTGGGACGGTGCTGATGGTCCTCTCCGCCGCGTCCGAGCAGCAGCTCGCGGACGGCTCCAGGCGTCAGACAGGGGTGTTCTTGAACGAGTTCTACGAACCCTATCGGGCGCTCGTCGACGCGGGCTACACGGTGGTGCTCGCGACGCCGGGGGGACGGACGCCCGCGTTCGACCCGGAGGGACAGAAGCCGTCGTACTGGAAGGAACGACCCGAGGCGCTCGCCGAAGCGCAGGCCCTGGTGGCGAAGCTCCCCGAACTGCTCGCGCCGCTCCCGCTGTCCGAGGTCCGCACGCGCGCGGAGGCGTTTCAGGCCATCCTCGTGCCGGGAGGACAGGGCGTCATGGTGGACCTGCTCCACGACACGGACCTGCACGGACTGCTCGTCGACTTCGGGGCCACAGCCCGTCCCGTGGGGCTCGTCTGCCATGCGCCCGCGCTCCTCTCGCGCCTGCCGGCCGGGCAGAGCCCCTTCGCGGGGCGGCGCGTCACCTCCGTGTCCGGCTTCGAAGAGTGGTACATCGAGACGTTCGTCATGGGCGCACGCGCACAGGTCCGAGGCATCGGAGAGCAACTCGACGACGCCGGCTATCACCATGAGACGGCGTTCCCGGGCCGCTCGCGCGCCGTGCGCGATTGCAACCTGGTGACCAGCCAGAACCCCTTCTCTGGCGCGGACTTCAACACGCTCTTCCTCGCCGCGCTCAGTGACTGGCGCAACGCGGGGCGGTGCGAGCTGGCGTCGAGCGTGGCTCCGGACACTTCTCCATGACCCGGGGCCGCTGACGATGGAGGACCAAGGCGTCATGACGAGCCCGGCCCTGAGCGCCGTGCTGAAGGCGGCCGTCGCTCGTGACTACCCGGAGATCGCCACGCAAGGGCGGGACAAGGTCGACATCCTCCAGGCCGTCATGGATGCCCATGGGTGGCGCCCGGTGCTGGAGCTGGGCCGCGAGTTGCGGACGCTTTCATCGCACCCCGTCTTGCGAGCCCTGGGCGCGGGGCAGACGCCCCGACACACCGTGGAACGATGGAGCACGCTCGAGCGCTTCATGCACTCCCGGCACCGCACGCGGCTCGTCGAGCATGACCAGGCGCGTGCGCAAATGACGCTGCGACATGTGGCCATCGACGGCGGGAAGATTCGCGTCGTCAACGACCTGTTCATCTGGGGCGTCCTCGTCGCCATCCTGGAGACCGCGGGCTTCACGGGGCTGACCGTGTCCCTCGAGTCCGTCGTCATTTACGGAGGGGCCTCACGCGCCGGCCCCAGGACGCTGCCGGAGGTGACGGACCTGGCGACCTTCTCGTGGAAGCCCACCCGACGGGCCCCGCCACCCGCCAGCGAGGCGCCAGGGACGGCGGAGCCACAGGAGGTTCGCGGCCGGCTCCAGAATCTCATGGGCGAAGACCTGCTGCATCCCTGGACACTCGAGGAGAGCGCGCAGCGACTCACCCTGTCCCGTCGCACACTTCAACGCGCCCTGCGGCAGGAAGGCACGACGTTCTCGGAGATGCTGCAACGCTCCCGGGTCGACGCCGCGCATGCGCTGCTGGGAGATTCGGGGCTGACGCTCACGGACGTCGCGTTCTGTACGGGCTTCTCCGACCAGGCGCACTTCTCGCGGACGTTTCGCAAGTACAACGACGTTCCTCCCTCGGCGCTGCGCGAGCTGGTGCGCTCCACGGGCTCCAAGGCACGAGGCAAGGCCCAGGTCCTCGCGCGCCAGCGCTCACCGCGCTGATGTCATGGGTGCGTCCAGGGATGCGTCCGGACGGGCGCATTCCCCACCAACACCCAAGGAGCCACGCCATGACCGACCATCTGCGACCTGAACCCGGGTCCTTCTCCCAGATTTCATCATCGTCCTATGAATCGGAGCTCGCGCGCCTCCTGATTCCGAACACCTCCTGGACGCTGCTCCTGGTGAGGATGCCTTCGTTTACTCCCGAGGAGGCGGTCTACATCCACGAGAAGTGGCCCGGTCCTCGCGTCATCGCGACCCGGATGGAGTCGATGCTCTGGCCCATCGTGAGAGACGCTTCGCGAGACACGGGAGGAACGCGGGCCTTGCCTTCGGTCGAGGTGGTCAGCGCTCCCATCGAGCCTCCACTGCTCGAGGCCCTGAAGCGACTCTGGAACGCCGCGCTCCTCAGGACGCGCTTCCCGCCCAAGGCCCATGTCTATCTGGACGGAACCAGCTACCACCTCGGCGCTTTCTGCCGCGGGGTGGGGAGCTTGACCGGACGGACCTGGAGCCCGCCGCCCGCCTCCCGCATGGCGGGACTGGTCGACATCGGAGAGAAACTGACGCGCTACGCGCGGGGGCCCGAGGAACAGCGCGCGAGCATCGCCGACGCGCTCATTGAAGAGAGCGCCGACCTGCTCCAACGGTTCGAATCCGAGGATGCCTTTGGGGGCCCGGCGCGGGGATAAGGAGGCGTTTGAACGGACAGGCCCCTGGAGCCAATTGTCAGGGGTGGCCCAATGATGATTCGTTGCGGCCCGGGTCGCCCGTGCGACCCACAGGGGGAGTCCATGATGCGTGGCAGCCAGGGTGCATTGCGTCCTTGGAGTGGGCTGTTGTGTCTGGTGTTGCTGATGAGTTGCTCCGGGCAGGTCCCCGAGCCCGGCCCCGTGCTCCCCGCCACGCTCGACGGTCATCAGCGAGACCGCGGCGCCCCACTGCGCCATTTCACGCGTGCGCGTTCGCAAGGACGACCGCTTCCCCACGGAGTGCCAGTCCTCTCCATCGGGAGCGGAGATCTCCTACTCCGTCGCCTCGGACTGCAGGCTGTGCGGTGAAGGGGGCTGCCAATCGAATCCCGCGCCCACCTGGCTGGGCGTGCCATTCGCGGTCGGGCAGAGCGAGGCGGTGGTGGACCTCTCACCCTCCAGAGGAGCTCAGCTCTGCTGGAAGGCGACGGTTCGCAGTCCGAACTTCTCGTGCCAACCGGAGATCTTCAACGTGGACGTGGGCTACGAGGTCAGCCTCGTGCCCTGAGCCACGGCCTCCTCCGCGTGACGCCTCCCCCGTCAGTACTCCGGGCGGGGCGTCAGCCCGAGCTGCTCCCTGAGCTTGTTCTCGGTGGGGTGCGAGGGCCGGATGTCGGGCGTGCTGGCGTCGCCGTCGTGGTCATAGGGCAGCCCCACCGCGGCCAGCTCGCGGTTGTTCACGCCGTCCGTCTCTCCCGGTGCGCGCGTCCCCGTGGCGTAGTTGTAGCCATGCACCAGCTCGTGGAAGAGCGTGGTGACGGGGGGCTTCACCTGCCAGGACTCGTCCCCCTCGTAGTACTCCGTGTCGGTGGGATTGTATTTGATGGTCGCGTCCGAGCCCGGCCCCGGCGTCCCATCGGGCCTCAACCACGAGTCGTCGTCGTTGGTCGGAGAGGCCGAGTCTCCACCCGAGGTCTCCCGGA
Organism: Myxococcus sp. CA039A; assembly: GCF_013336645.1. Taxonomy (NCBI): domain Bacteria; kingdom Pseudomonadati; phylum Myxococcota; class Myxococcia; order Myxococcales; family Myxococcaceae; genus Myxococcus; species Myxococcus sp. CA039A. The sequence continues at coordinate 9,834 of NZ_JABUMQ010000061.1, forward strand.
TGGTGGTCGACCTGCCACTGGCATCCAGCCCCGAGAGCAGCTCCCGTCCCAACGGGAGGGACTCCAACGCCTCCAGGTCCGACTGCACACGCGCCTGGAAGTTCGCATCCCCCTTCACCGTCACCGACGTGCCCACGTCCTCGCTCAGGTCCACCGTGGTGACGGTGTCCTGGCGCGAGCGCGCCACGGTGTCGTTCTTCTGCGAATAGACCTCATCGCGCCCGGAGCCGCCGTCAATGGCATCCTTGCCGGCCCCTCCCGCGAGCACATCGCTCCCCGAACCGCCGGCCAGCGTGTCATTGCCCCGCCCGCCAATCACCTGGTCCTTGCCAGAGTCGCCCTTGAGGCTGTCATCGCCACGGCCGCCATCCAGGTAGTCCCGCCCCGCCCCGCCGCTCACGGCATCATTGCCGCCCAGGCCATACACCACGTCCCGGCCATCTCCGCCCCGGATGGAGTCATCACCCGAGCCACCCTGGAGATAGTCATCTCCCTTTCCGCCATGGATGGCCACGCCCGTCGTCACGTTGACGTCCACGGTAATCTTGTCGTTTCCGTCGCCGCCCTTGATGACCACATTCTCGGCCTGCTCCGCCGTGAGCTGGATGGTCGAACTCCCGCTGGTGATGGTCAGCCCGCCCTTGGGGCCCTGGGAGACGGTCGCCGTGTCGTCCCCCGCGCCAAGATTCACCACCGTCCGTCCGGACCTGTCCTCGCTGACGGTCGGCGGGGTCGCGCTCGATTTCGCGCGAGGCGCGCCCGTCAGGTCCGGGCCAGGCCTCCGCTGCGCCGCATCAAAGGAGTCTCGCGCGAAGGAACTCGCCGGCTTCGCGGCCTGAGGGAGGACCGGCTTCGGCTTCGCCAACTCGGCCTTCGGCGAGGACAAGAACGGCTTGGCGAGGACCTTCGCGGCGACCTTGGTACCGGACATGGAGGTGCTCCTCAGGGACGGAGAGACCTCTCCTACGGCGCGAGCATGAAAGCGGTTACACCCACGCACTTCAGGGGTGGCGGGTCCAGGGGTAGATGCGATAGCCCTGCCCGCGCGGAAGCTGCTCGATGGTGACGACATGGTCCTCCGTGCCCGTGTGACGCGCGCGGTAGATGACCGTCTCGTCGCGTCCCGCGTGGTGCTGGAAGACCCCTTGGAGTTCGTCGCCATGGACGACCCGGTAGCCGGCCCTGGAGCCGTCGATACCGTCGTCGAACTTGTATTCGGAAGACTGTCGTTCGAGGCCCTCAAACACCTCGGTGACCCAGGCGCGAGTCATCCCGCAAGCGTACCCGGCTGGAGAGCACGGGTCATGCGCGGCGAGACGCCGGACGTGCTCGTAGCAGGAGTCTCCCGCGAGGGGCGGCGTGACGGGCTCCTGCTCGGCGTGACACGCGAGCAGGAGCAGGCACAGCGGAAGGAGCGCGGCGCGCCGGCTCAAGGAGCGCAGTAGGCGATGCGCTCCTGGGTGTAGCGGCCCCGCTGCTCGCCGAACTTGTTGAGGATATCGGGGCAGTCGCAGTACTCGCGGCCGACCTCGATGTTGTTCACGTACCAGTAGCGGTTGAAGGCGCGCGTCCCGTCACACGCCCAGATGAGGGCCTGCTCGGTCGACTCGATGACCTCCGACCCGTCCACGGACAACTCCTCGGGTGCACCACCACAACCACTCAGGACCAGCGCGACGACACAAGCCAACTTCGCGGGCTGCTTGAACATTTTTCGGCTCCCATCCAGTGAAGGTATCGCCGAACGCATCTATCACAGGAGCAACTGGATTTCGAGCCAGTCTTGTTCTCCCCGCGTGAAACATATCCAGGCTCACGCGACGACAAAGCCGCCAGGGCAAGAATCCCTGGGGCTCCGCCGCCACGGGGCTCAGGTGGACGAGGGCGTCAACCTGCGCCATTCCAGGACGACCGCGGCCTGGCTGCCCCCAAACGCGAGAGGCTCGGTGCGCAGGAAGAGCCGATGGCCATCCAGGACGGCCTTGCGTCGCTGCACAGTCCCCATCCAGTTCGGAAAGAGGCTGCCCTGGATGTGGTGAGAGACCGTGTCCGTCTCCTCGTCGACCTCGTAGGTCCCGAAGTACACGGCGGCTCCGTCCAGCGCGGCCTTCGCTTCCTTCTCCTGGCTCCCCAGCAGGTCCGCGGACTGGAAGCGGGCGCGGTCGCCCCGCATCAACTGCACCGACATGTTTCCATGTTTGTCATACATCAACATCCCCAGGAGCTGATGCCCGAAAGGATGGGCCCTGCTGCCATCGGGGAGGAGGCTCGCCAGGGATACGAGCTGCCAGGTGCCGACAAGTCCATCCTTGAGCATCGGTTCATCTCCTGCGGGGAAGGTTGAACGGCCATGCGGGCTGATTCAGCGGCGCCTCATCCATGCGAGTCGGGTCGCGCCTCGAGATGAAATGCAGCCAGGTGCTTGCCCTGGCCATTCTCCGCGGTGAGCTTGAACTGGCCGGCCGCTTCGGCGATGCAGTTGAACAGCATGGGCTCCCCCGGGAGCGGCACGTCCTTGCAGGTGGCCAGACACTTGCTGATTCGATAGGCATCGAAGCCAGGGAAGTGACGCAGCAATGAGAACGCATTCCCCGCCAGGAGGGACAAGGGACACAGCGCCCGCACATCGAAGTGGCCAACGAAATCCTCGCGGGGAAACCCCTCCAGTTCGGCCCGCAGCACCTCACCGGGCTTCGTCCATTCCAGCTTCATCGGTCTCACGGGGTCCCTGTAGGGGCTGGGCTGGCCAGGAGCCCGCACGCCCACTGGTGAGGCATCAGCCCCCTTGATGGCCACGAACGCCGCCTCGGGGAGGGCAATGCACTCCCCATCCATGACCGCGTAGCGCTCGCCATCCTCCGTGAAGCACGTCGTGGTCGCCTTGAAGTAGGGAAACTGCTTGCGCTGTTCAATCCGTTCCACGCGCCCCACACAGTGAAAGGAGCCCGACGTGGTCGCCTGGATGGGGAACACCTGGAGCTCCGCCCTGGCGGCGAGATAGTAGTGCCTGCCCTGACTGGGATTCGCCGCGGCACAGGTCAGCACCCCGTGGACCGCCAGAGTGCGAAGCGCCTCCGAACAGCTCATCAACGTCGTTTCGCCGTATCGCTGCTGCTCCGGCTTGAAGCGACTGTGCAGCACGCCATTGTCCACGACCAGGTCGTAGACATGGACATACGGCGCGGATTCCCCAATGAGGTCGAGTAGATTCGCCATCGAGTCCAGCCTTTCGTGTTCACACCCTGTCATTGGCAACATGTCCAGGAGGTGCATCTCAAGCCAATTGGACTCAGGTCGAATGCGACATCATTCCCAGACAAACCCACCGCCCGCACTCTGCGGGCAAGCGAATGCCACGCATTGGCCCGCATCGACAAACACGCCTACGGGACAACGCGTATGCTGTCCGCTACTTGAGGGGAAGCCGCGCCTCGACGGAGGGCGCCATGGGCGCGGCCTCTCTTTTGAAGGAGGCCCACGACAAGGAGACCGCCTTACCGGCTTCGTCGCGTCCGTGGAGGACATCGACGACCCGTTTCACGGTCACCGCCAGCTCGGATGGGCGCACCGTGACGAAGCCCCGGAGGCCGCCACGGCCCGTCTCCGCCTCCACCGTGATGACCTCTCGCCACGGGAGCGTGTAGGCGTCCACCTGGTCGTTCCAGTGAATCATCGAGCGCTCCACATGCTCCCAGGTGACGACGCCTGGCTCCGGGACTTCGACGGACACCTCGCTCCGCCACTCCTCCGCGTCCACACGAGCGCGTGACAACGCGAGCGTCGCCGGAAGCGGCTCATCGGAAGGCGGCTGCCCGCGCACACTCACAAAGGCGGTGGCGCTCAGCGCGGCCCCTTCGCCCCGCCCGGCCAGGAGCCTCACCGTGAAGGTCCGGACGTCCAGCGCACGGGTGTCATAGGCATGAGTGACTTCGGGCCCCGACGTGAACGCGGTGCTGCCGTCACCGAAGTCCCAGGCATGACCGGACAGCGACTCGGACTCCCCTGAGACGGCCCGGAAGAGGAAGGCCCCATTGGCGCGCTGGATGATGTCGACCCGCAGCCGGCCCTCCTCTCGCGCGGCGCCGTCGTCGTCACAGTCACGGACCTCGATTCGGAGCAGCTCCTCGGCCAGGACGCCCACACGCCGTCCGCCCAGGTCCTTGCACACCTGGAAGCGCACGAAATAGGTGCCCGGCTCGGCGGGCGCACGCCACTGGAGTCGAGCCCCTGGATGCAGCTCCGCCGCCGCCTCCCTTCCCGGCCACACCCAACGGGAGAGGGCACCTGACTCCGGCGCGCCCCCCACCCTGCCCGCCAGGGAGACCTGCCCACCCGCACAAGCCCAGGGCCGGTCCATCTCCAGGCGCTCGATGAAGGTGCTGGAGGCGAGCACCACCCGCTCCTCGTTCAGCGCCGCCGACAGGGCCTCTCCGGAGACATTGGCGGGAATGGGCGCCGAAGCCGCACGCGCTTCGCGGACCTCGGGAGCCCGAGGTGCCACCACCGGCGCGCTCGGAACCTCCGGCACCGCCGTCTCCGGGCGCCGGACCTCCCCCACCCCACCGTCACGCGCGGGGAGCACCACCGCCAGGGCCAGCAGCAGCACGGCGACGCTCGTGACGACGGCCACGCGCGTCCGAGAGCGGACTCGAAGAGGTTCGAGCGACATACGTCGGCTTCCCGGTGGCGCTAAAAACCGAAGTCGTTGAGGTGCCGGAAGTACCCCTTCGAGTTCGGCCGGTACCACTGGTCATCCCAGCCCTTGAAGTCGACGTCTTCGAGCAACCGCTCCGTCTTTCCGTTCAGCACCACGGAGTTGATGAGCGGAACCCCCGTCGACCCCACGTTGCGGGACACCAGTGGCGCGGACGCCGTGTCCAGGTACTGGGCCACATGGCGACTGCAGTAATCCTGGGCGAAGCACCCGCTGTCACAGGTGGCGAGGTTGTTGTATGTCGCGTGTTTGTCCTCGGCGACGTACAGCACGGGCCAGCCACGGTAGGCATTGCGTGTGTCGCGCGTGTCGTATTCGAGCTGCTCGTACGAATACCAGGCGGACGACTCACACGCGCTCTTGCGGTGCGCCGACAGGTAGACCCAGTCGAGATACCAGCGGCCCCCGGAGTAATGGACCTCGAAGATCTGGAACTCGGGGTCGCCATCGTGGCCGGTGGTGACACCCGTGTCCTCGAAGAAGGTGTCCAGATAGAAGATGCGCAGCGTCCGCGTCGCGAAGCCCTCGCTCTTCACCGCGAAGTAGGGACGGCGCTCGTAGCCACTCTCTCCCGTGTCGAACCAGAACAGCGGCATGAACCAGCGCGCGACCTGCTGCTCACAGTCGTCATTCAGGCCATCCCGGTCCGAGTCCGTCCCCGTGCCCCAGCAGTTGTCGCCGTAGGGGATGACGGACAACCCATCCGCGCGCGCCCCCGTGGACGCGAAGGCGAGCAACAGGCCCAACGACACGGCGACGCAGCGCGCTGCACGAGCACCCGGGCGGCCCGCCCCACGTCGTTCTCTCGGAGGACTTCGAAGCATTCTCTGCCCACCTGGAAAGATATGAAAGACTCACTTCATACCCTTCCAGGAGGCGGTGCAACACATGGTTCTGACCCCAGGGATTTCTCGTCGTGTCTTCTCATGGATGAATCGGGTCCTGCTGCTCGGAGGCATCCTCACGGGCTGTGGCGGCCCTCTGGAGTCCGACGGCGCGCTGGAGGCCCAGGCCCAGGCACTGGCCTATCCCAGCGGCGCCAGCAGGACGGTGGTGTCGCGGCGCGTCGTCTACAAGAACGCCTCGGGCGCCTATCAGGCGGCGGCCGGCTTCGAGCACTTCCGAGCGGCGGGCGCCTCCGACGGCACGCTCCACGACATCCGCATCGCGGAGGCGGATGCACCTGGCGTGCGCGAAGCGCTCGTCGTCATGTCGGCGGGCCAGAAGATTTCGAGCAGCGGCCACTCCAGTGGCGTCACGGGGCAGTCGTCGAACTGGGACGCGTCCTGCGACAGCGTCTCCTGCCCCAACGTGAGTCTGGACGGCCGCTCACTGGCGATGAAGCTGGACACCCTGGGATGGTTTCCTCGAGGGAAGACCTGGCTGGCCCTGGTCAATGACAGCAACTTCAACCACCTGGACGACAGCGACACGAAGCAGCGCATCGTCAACGGGTTCGTGGGCTGGCTGCTGGCCCAGGTCCGTCCGGAGACGCGCTCCATCTATCTCGCGGGCAGCTCGCGGGGCGGATGTCTGGTGATGCGCCTGGCCCAGGCGCTTCGAGCGAACACGGCGCTCGACGGCATCAACATCTATGTGTCGTCGTTCGACGGAGTGTGTCGCAACAGCCAGGACGAACTGGGGACCTTCGACAGCAAGGTCAACAACCCCGTGCGGCCCTGGGGCACCTTCTATGGAGCGTGGGCCACGAACCTGACCGCCCAGTTCCCCCGTCGCGACCGGCTCCACATCTTCCATGTGGTGGGAGGCCAGGAGGTCGCCCCCGCCACGGGCATCCGAGCCTTCTCCGGGTACGCCGGCGCCACGCCGCCGTCAACGGGAACGAACCTCGATTGGGGTTGGTACAAGCAGACCTGGGTGAAGTGGAAGCACAAGGAGATTGGCAACCCATACACCGAGCCCAGTGCATCCGAGCAGGCACAAGTCGTATCGGAGACCTTCGACGCGCACCTGACGTGGCTCGACGCACGCATCCCCTGAGTCGCCGCCTCGAGCACCGGGTCCCGGCGACTTGACAGGAGGACCGCTGTTCCCTGAACTGCCCTCATGGCCGCGCCTCGTGAATTCCCGTCATCCTGGGCGTCTTCGCCGCGTTGGCGCCGGTGCTGGCACACACCGTCGCGGCACCGGATGCGCGGGTCGCCGTCGGAGCGTAACGTGCAGGACCCGGAGTAAGGCCCAGGTATTCACAGGGGCATCGGGCTCGTCGAAGTCATGAGGGAGGCGTCGTGCGCCGTTCTCCAATCGAGGTGACTTTGCTGGGACTGATGACCTTGGGCCTCCTCTCCATCGACGGGGGATGCTCCGCCCTCGCGGCCACCGAGGAGGACGGCGCCCTGGACGACTCCAGCGCCGCCATCGCGGGCGACACCATCCTCTTCGTGGGCAACAGCTTCACCCACGGGCACGAGGAGCCGGCCTATTCGTACAACAAGGCCGCGGTCACCGACACGAACGGCTCCGGCGTGGGAGGAATCCCTGGCATCTTCAAGAAGCTGACCGTGCAGGCGGGCCTCTCGTTCAATGTCAGCCTTGAAACGGCCAGTGGCCAGACGCTCGGCTGGCATGCCTCCAACAGGGCCGCCATCATCGGCCAGCCGATCTGGACCGCCGTCGTTTTGCAGGAGCAGAGCACGACGCCGCTGCCCACGGCGCGAGGCGGCGCCCCCACGGCCTTCACGGACGCCGCGCGCACCCTGCTCTCACTGGTGCTCTCCAAGAACCCGGCCGCGAACCTGTTCCTGTATGAGACCTGGGCCTCGCCCACGGGCGTGGGCACGCAGGGCTACCCGAGCGGCACCTCGGGGCTGCAGGCGATGCAGACGGACCTGCGTGATTCCTACTTCAAGGCCTCCCGGGACCTGGGCTTCACGGGGGTCGCCCGCGTGGGGGAAGGCTTCCTGCGCGCGGTGGACCAGGGGCTTGCCGACCCGAACCCCGCGGATGGCATCTCCCCGGGCATGTTCAATCTGTGGAGCGCGCAGGACAGCCGTCACTCGAGCAAGTACGGCAGCTACCTGTCCGCGGCGGTGCTGTTCGCCAGGGTGACGCAGGACGACCCCCGAAGTCTCGCCACGGGCGCGGGCAGCGCGGCGGCCGAGCTGGGCATCAGCGCCACCGACGCGGGCAACCTCCACCGCATCGCCCATGAAATCACGACCCAGGCCGAGCCTCCCGTCGGAGGAGGCCCCACGCGCCTTCCCGCTACCCGCGCCACCTTCACGGGCGCGGTGACGGCGGGCACTCCGGCCGTCCTCACCGGCGTGGCCCAGTTGGCGTCGCTCACCACGGCGGAGGGAACCTTCACCCAGCTCGTGGGTGCGACGGCCCAGGGAATCACCGGCGGCAACACGCCGAGCGCCGTGGGCACCGCGCCCGCCAACGCCAACGTGGCCGCCTCCGGCCTGGGCATCCACGACGGCGCGAACAACGTCGGCACGGGCCACTTCCAGTTCGGCACCGCGTTCACCGCGAAGACGCGCTTCTTCATCGTCGACAGCACGACGACTTCCACCACCCTGGGCGACAGCGTCACCGTCACGCTGGTCAACGCATCCAATCAACCCGTGGGCAGCTACTCACTGGCGCTGCTCGCGAGCGACTTCACGCCCTCCGCCGCGGGCACCACGTCCACCGCCCTGGCGACTGTCTCGTACACGAGCGGCGTGGGCAGCATCACCGGCACCCCGCCCGGCACGGTGCAGTCCAAGCTGGGAGCGGTGTCATTCTCCCTGGCGGACCTGGGCGTGAGTGACGTCACGAGCGTCAGCGCCGCCACGGGCCTGCGGCTCTCCAGCGCCACGCTGGACCCGAACATCGTCGGGCTATACTCCGTGCCTTGAGCAATGAAAGCGCCAGGCGCTCCTCCAACCCGCCGTCACGTCCGCCTCAAGAGCCCCACACGAGGTGGAAGAGAGCCTGGCGAGGAGCCCGCGTGGAGTCGAGCGCGGCTTCCAGTGGAAGGAGCGCCTCCTCGGCGAAGGGGTCCTCCTGGTGGATGAACCCCAGGTCCAGGTCCTCCAGCTCCAACAGCGTCTCCACGGCCTCGGCGAGAGCATCAGGTGAGTCGAACGCGCGGACCTCGTGCTCATCGGCTGGAACCAGCGTGTCGCTGAGGAAGCGGCGATAGCTCACCAGCGTGTCCTGGACGCGCTTGTCGAGAGGGACGCGCGAGAGACACTGTTCGAGCCAGGGGATATGGCTGCGCAGGCTGCCGATAAGCACCTGGTCATGTTCCCCTGTCCGCCGACGCGCCTCGGCCCAGAGAAACCAACGGCCGAAGTCGAGCTGCGCGGCGGGGAGCCGAGGAGAACGGAGGGGCTCCAGGTTGCGCTGGACACGCCCCGCCGTCGTCAGCCGGACAAGAGGGCCGTCCATCGTGACGAGTCCAGCGGAGCGCAGGCGCGCAAGCAGCGCGGACACAGACTCGACCTCGGTGAAGAGCCCGTCATAGGACTCCTGGAGCCGGCCGCAGTCAGGTTGCTCGTGGACCGCGTCGAGTGCGAGCTCCACCTCCGCGTCCTCCACCCAGGGGCCGCGACGACCTTCCGCGTGAGGACAGCCACGCACTTCGACCCCTTCCGGAACGGCGAGGGTGTTTCGTCGGGCGGGGAGGTTCTCCTGTCCCACGGACACGCGGCGCACGGAGGGATGGGGAAAGGCGTCGAACACAGGACGTGCCCCCAGCAGGTGAAGCTCCTGGAGATGGGGCGTCGCGGCGATGAGTGCGTCCCGCACCGTGTCGCTGACCTGCACACCGGGGCCGCTGGGGATGAAGGTGAGCTGAACCAGCCAGGGCCGTGGACGGCTCGCCAGTCGCGCCAGCGCCTGTTCATCACCGCGCACCGTGTAGCGCCGCACGAACGCCCCCAGCGGACTGTCGAGCAGGCCCGGAGGATGGAAGCGGTCATCGCGAAGCGCGTGGATGAAGCCATGCTGGACGAGGTGTCCCGCGCGGGCCGCGAGCGGCTCGCCCAGCCATTCCGCGAGCAGCGCCTGTCGTCGGTGCCGCCAGCCCCGGTCCTCGGGCGTGGGGTTCAGGTCCAGGGCCATCAGCTCGCCACGGGGGTCTCCCCGTTGCTGGAGGAGGTCGGCATGGACGGCCAGGGTCTCCAGGCGCCAGGACGTCACGAGTGACTGCTCGAGCTCGCTCCATTCACTGTCGGATGGCGGTGCCGGAGAGGTGCCATGACGAGTCATGCCTTCAGTCTCGCATGGGGGCGCCGATTACGGCTGGGCGGGCACCACCTGTGCGTCGCGGACCTCCGTGGGCGGGTGGGCGTTGAGCGCCATGTAGATTTCGAACCACGCCAGATACGCGCGCCAGGACGGGTCGCGCTGGTCGATGAGGGAGCGCCGCGCCTTGCCCAGGCGCTCGGGCACATCGAAGGGCATCCGTGTGCTCCCATTCGCCTGCAACTGCGCCGCGAACCAGAGCACGTCCAGTTGACCCGCATCGACGGGTGCATGGGTGCGCGCCACCAGCGCATCCGCGTGCTCCAGCGCCTTGCCCAGCCACCGGGCCGCCAGCGCCGGGTCCTGTCGGTCCACGGCATTCTCGGCCAGCCGCATCTCCGCCAGCGTCACCGCGCGGACGTCCTCATCCCGATCCAACTGGTCGAACTGCTCCAGGAACAGCTCTCGCCGCTGTTCGAGCGAACGGGCGGCGGCATCCAGTCGCCCGAGCCGCGTCTCCGCGTTCGCACGCAGGCCCGCGACGATGATGCGATAGGTGCGCAGCACGTGCTCCGGCGTGGAGCGTGCCCACTTCAGCGAGGCCCTCACCTCCGGAGCTGACAGGTCGCGCTCCACCTGGTCCAGGTCCGCCAACGTCCGCTCGGGCTGGCCCATCCCCAGCGACGAGGCGCAGCGGGCCAGCCTCACCACCAGCCGGTTGCGCAGCCCTTCCTCGTCACGAGCGCTCGCTTCAACGATGGGCAGCTCTCGGTCATAGAGCGCCAACGCACGCTCGAACTTGCCAGCAGCGAGGTTGTAGAGCGCCGCGCGGTCCACCGCGAGCGGGGTGAACCGGGCAAGCCTCGGGGTGGCATCCACCATGGCCAGGGCCTGGTCCGCCGCCTTCGCGGCCTCCTCGTCACGCCCGACATGCAGGAGCACTCGCGCCCGCGCCAGGGAGACGGCCAGCCCCGCCCAGTTGTCCACGTAGGGCAGCTTGTCCCGCTGGTCGAGGTAGCCCAGGGCGATGTGGTAGTTGCCCACCTGGGTGTGCAGCATCCCCAACGCCCCGAGAATCATCGCCTTGTAGCGGACGTTGTTGCGCATCAGGTCCAGGGCGACCATGTAGTGCCGGTTGGCTCGCTCGGCGGCGGCGGGGGCGCGGCTGCGCAGGAAGTCCTCGTGGTGAATGGCGCCCAGGAGGGCCTGCACCGCGCGCTGGTTCTTGAGCTCCGGCCACGCCAGGCGCAGCTCCTGCACGGCCGCCTTCACCGCCAGGGAATGGGCCTTGTCATCCAGCTTGGGGAGCTGGCGCGCCATGACGTAGGCCTTCACGAAGTGCGTGAGCGGCCTGGCCATGCTTGGGGACGTGGTGGTGACCTCCTTCTCCACGACCTCGGGGCTGACGTCGGCGCGCAGGCGCAAGCTCACCGATTCGACTGCGCTCTCCAGAAAGCCCGTCCGCTTCGTCACGAGGTCGAAGTCGGCGCGGGCCTCGTCCTTTCGCTGCCTCGCCAACCGGCGATAGGCGCGGCCCATCAGCGCGCGGCGGAACAGCCGCTCGGCCCGGCGACGCTCCTCGGTGCCGGGAGGGGCGTCGTCGACGTACACCGTCGCCAGGGCCTCCAGCACGCCGTCCGCGCCGAGCCCCGACGCACGCTCGACCGCGTCCTGCACCACCGCGCGTCGGCGCAAGGGGTCCTGCTGCTGACGGTAGAACGCCATCAACGCATCCCTCACGGGGCGAGGAGGCCGCTCGTCGTGCACCGCGTTGACGTGTCGCCCCAGCTCCAGGGCGAACGCGTAGGCGGAGCCAGCCGGGGCGGAGTCCAGGGCCTGGGCCATGGCGGCATCCGCCTCCGCATAGGGGCGCCCCCGGTACAGGGCGCTGACGGCGGCGCGCGCGAAGTCCAGCTGGTCATCCGCCGGGAAGACCTTGTGCATGGAGAGCCGGCGTCCCGCTTCGACCAGGGCCTCCCGGTCATCGAGCTTGCGGTACAGCGCGTCCGCCTGGGAGTACCAGGCCTCCAGCACCCCGCGGGGCGTGGTGTCGACAATCCGCGCCTGGGCCGACTCCAGCTCCTGACGTGCCAGCGAGAAGTCCCCCGCGGACTCCGCCAGCTCACTGCGCACGACGTGCTGGAGGACCTCGGTGGGCGGACTGGGCGCGACGGCGGGCGCCAGCGCGGCCATGCGTTTGCGTTCCGCGTCGCTCAGCTCCTCCACCATGCGACCGCGCTCGCGCTCCTTCAGCGCGCGCCGGTGGTCGATGAGGATTCGCAGCGGCTCCTCCAGGCCCGTGGTGGCGGGGTCACTCACCCGCCGCATCTGGTCGGCGTAGAACTCCGCCGCGCCAAAGTCCTCGGAGTCCAGATGGAGCCGGCTCAAGCGCATCATCAACAAACGGCGCACCTTGGGCCGAGCCTCGAGCAACAGGCGGTGGCGGTAGAGCAGGAGCTGGTCGGCGCGCCTGCCGACCATCTTCAGCTCCTCGTTGAGCTGAGGCACCTCCCACGTGCTGGGGACCTGCCCATCCAGTGGCAGTTGATACACATCCAGCGACTGCGCGCGTGAACAGGTCGCGATGAGGGACGCGGACGCGGGCGCGGGGTACTGGCAGTTCCAGGACGCGCTGGTGAGCTGGGTCGGACTGGCGGCGGCGGCCAGCGCGGGCGCGTCGTCGCGCTCCACCTCGAACGGCACCCGGAACAGCACCCCGGTGTCGCTGGCATCAATCATCCCGTCCCCGGTGGAGTCGGTGAAGAACTGCACCACGTACAGGAAGCGCCCATCGCGCGAGAACACCGGCTGCCCGGTCTGCCCCGGCAGGTCCAGGTCCATCGCGATGGGAGTCGCGCCTGGGACGTCCAACCGCAGCGCCTCCAGGTGGGTGGCGGCGCGCGCGGCGAAGCCAGGGCCCACCTGCGTCACGGAGCGCTCGACGGGGACGTACACCAACCAGCGCCCATCGGGCGTGAGCGTGGGGCTGGTCAGGTTGCGCTCGAGCAGCGTCTTCACGCTCCACTCACGCCCCAGCTCCACCCGCGACAACCGCAGGTCTCCCTGGATGGTGGCGCGGCTCACCAGCGCGATGTGTGACGAATCAATCCACTCCGCCTGCAGCGCGTTGGCCTCCTCGTCGAGGCAGCGGCGCTCCTCCGTTCCGGGCAAATCCCGCACACACAACTGGCCGCCGGCCTGATTCCGGAACGAGATGTAGAGCAGCTGTTTCCCGTCGGGGCTGACGCGCGGCCACGTCACCTCGGCGCCTTCGTCGAAGAGGCGGCGCTCGCGGCCCTTCTCCAGGTCTTGCGTGTAGAGCTCGGTCGCGATGTTGCGGTTGGACGCGAAGATCAACGTGTTCTCATCGGGCCCCAACTGCCCGAGGAACTGGTCACCCACGCCCACGGTGAGCCGTGTCGGCATGCGCACACCGCCGTCGTTCTCGTCATCCTGCGCGCTCGCGCCGCTCGCGACGAGCAGGGCCAGCACCAGCAAGCACCGCCCCTGGGGCGTCAGCACTTCTTCTCTCCCCAGGTACCGTCAGCGGCCTCCACCCAGCCACCACAGACCACGCCCTCCGCGTGCATCTGATGCCAGCTCTGGCGCAGCGCCTCTTCTGTCACCGCCGGGCGCACGGTCCGCATCCACTTCCAGAGCTGGAGCCGGGACCGGTTCACCCGCTCCATCAGCGCGACGTCGTCGGACGTCAGACGCCCCGCCTGACAGCGACGACGGGTGTCGACGAGGAGCCCGTCCTTCCCCTCGCCCACGCAGTGGCGCCGCAGCAGCTCGTCCACGCGGTCCGCCTGTGTCCTGCCCAGGTTCTCCACCAGGGGCGTGGGCTGGATGCCCAGCTCCTCCAGTTGGTTGGGCGTGAGCGGCACCGGCGTCGGACTCATGCCCGCGCGCGCGAGCCGCTGCTCCACGTCCTTGAACGAGCCCGAGGCCTGCTCCTCGAGCGCCGTCGCGCGGTCCACCATGACGATTTCCGGGGCGCTGATGCACCCGGGAGCGGCCAGCGCGGCCACCAGCAGCAACCCGCGGTGTTTCATGGCGTGGCCTCCAGGGAGGGAACGGATTTGATGAGCTGATCGACGATGGGCCCCATGGGAATGCCCCGGATGTCGTTGATGCTGAGCAGCTTGGCCAGACCGCCCATGGTGATGCTCAGGCTGCCAAAGCCGTGGTTGAAGCTCACTCGCACGTGCTCCGGATAGCCCAGGCTCAAGGCATAGCGGACCCGGTTGGTGGCGGGGTCCACGTGGCGAGGGTCCTCCAGGTCGAGCAGGTCGAGCAGGTGCCGATTGCCGATGCGCAGGATTTCCGCGCGGCCGTTGATGCTGCGGTCCTTGGCGGAGATGACCATGGCGGCATTTCCGTCGAAGGGCTCGCCGTGCGAGGACTTCACGCCGGTGGCCCGCACGCGCGCCTCCAGCGTCGACTGCTTTCCCTGCCAGTCCAGGAGCCACTGTCCGGTGATGCGCCCGCCGCGCACGCCCATCTCCAATTGGGTCATGGAGACCACGTGCTGGTTGATGGCCAGGTTGCCCGCCAGCGGTGAGATGGAGACCTGCGGCGTGGTGATGCTGGCCACCGACACGAACCCGCTGCGCGACAGCAAGGGGTGCTGGTCGGCGAACCGCAGCATCGGGTACGGGTTCACGTCGATGTCGTCCAGGAGCCGCACCTGGCCCTCGGTGAGCTGGAAGTTCTCCGTGAGCGGGACGTTGCCGTCGAGCGCCTCGACGGCGATTCCCTGCTCGGGCAATCGGACATTCACATTCTGGAACAGCAGGCTGGAGAAGGTCCGGAAGGCCACGAGGTCGGGAGACGCCACCCGGAACTCGACCGCGACCTTGCCGCTGCTCTCCAGGCGACCGGGCTGCGCGAGCTTGGACAGGTCCTGCGACAGTTGTCCCCGCAGCGCCAGGCGTCGGCGCTCCTCGCTGAGGTCCAGCCTGCCTCTCACCTTGAGCTCGGTGCTCGTCCCACCATTGGACAGGAACAGGTCGGGGACATGGATGACGCCCGAGGCCTTGCGGCGCGCGGTGAACGACAACGTCAGGTCCTGCACCGGATAGGGCAGCGCCGGCTTCTGCTCGAGCGTGCGCGCCTTCAGGTTCTGCTTCACCTCGATTTCGTCCGCCTCCCACTGGTCGGAGAAGGTGAAGGTGGCGTCGTGGGACAGGTCCGCGAAGGTGAACCGACGGTCCCGCAGGCCGACCGTGAGCTTCTCCGCGGTCAGGTCGCCGTGGACGCTCCGGCGAGGTCCATCGATGCGCGACTCGACGACCCAGCGCGCCGCGGGAAGGTTGATGGAGAGGGCATCCTCTCGCCAGCGGATGCCGAGCGCGTCCACCACGGCCTTCCCCTCGAAGCCCACGCCCCGCAGCGGAGGAGGCATCAGCCGCACCTCTCCCTCGGAGGTGATGTCCTTGAAGACGCCGAACAGGGTGCCGTGCACGTCGAGCTTCAGCGCGAACTTCGAGGCATCCACCGCCGCGGGCACATGGAACCGGGCCAGGAGCTTTGACAGGGGACCCAGGGGCGGAAGGTCCGCCGTCACATCGCCGCGAAGCGCACGGGCCTTCCGGTCGAAGGACAGCGCGACATCCGCCCCGCCCTTGAGCCCTTCCTTGCTGGTGACGACCAACCGGAGCGCCGGCTTCCGGCGGTCCAGGTCCAGGGTCATGAACTGGTGCTGGGTCCCCACCTCGAGCTCACCGGCGCGCAGCCCTTCGACCCGCGCGTCCAGTTCGCCCTTGTGTCGCCACGCATCTCCCCGCGAGTTGAGCACGAGGGCGATGTTGCTGGCCGTCACGTCGTCCCAGACCGGCCGCTGCACGCGCAGCTCCGTCCGGTGGTCCAGGCGAGGCGAGGGAGAAAAGAGCGCCGTCACCGTGCCCTTGGACGTCAGGTCCACGCCCAGCTCCTTCCAGCCCAGACGCGCGGCGACTTCGTTGGGGATGAAGGGCCGCGCGATGACGAGGTCCGGCGTCTTGAGGGCCAGGGTGTACGCCACGTCGTCCGTTCCCTTGGTGGCATCCAGGGACGCGTGCACCGCGCCGACATCGAGCGTCACGCGGGCACGGACCCGGCTGCGCCCCGGCTCGTCGGGCAGCGGGAACACCTCCGACGCGTCCAGCTTCAGGTGCACGGGGCCGTTCAGCACCTCGCGGCCATCCGCCATGACGACCTGGAGCGCGCCCACGGGCAGGTCCGCGCTCAACGCGAAGGGCGGCTCTTTGGCCAACGGGGCTCGGAGCTGGAAGCCCATCCGTTCGGCCTTCGCTTGGACACCCGAGGAACGGACGTCCAGCGCATCCACCGTGGCGGACAGCGTCGCGTCCCCCGCGACCATGAGCGGAGACGAGGGCTCCGGCCGCAGTTGGTGTCCCTTCAGCTCGCCGTGGGCCTTCGGGACTCGCAACGTGGTGGGCCCGTCGACCGCCAGCCCCCGCAGCGCGAAGGTCAGTTGAGCGGACAGCCCCTGCTTCGAATCGGGCGTCGCGACCAGGGAGACGCGTCCATCTCCGAGCGCCACGTGAAGCGCGTCCTGGGCCATCCGGAGCGAGGTGACGTCGACATCGAGCCCGAGCTTGCCCTGGGTGCCCAGGGTCGGCATCGCGCCCAGCGTGACGTCCCGCGCATCCAGGTGCGCCTTGCCGCGTTCGAGGGTGGCGGGTCGCCACTCGGAGGGAACCGCCTGCGACAACCGTCCGAGGTCCACATCCGCCAGGGCCCGCGTCACGACCACGGGCACGTCCGCCGCATCCGGCAGCACCGCCAGGACTTCCACCTGCGCGCTGTCGGTCAGTCGCGTGCGCTCCAACTCGATGATGCTGCGCCGCTTCTCGGCATCGAACCGCGCCGACACCGCGCCGTGCAGCAGGGTGCGCACGGTGAACCGCGAATCGAAGGTCTGCCGCGTGACCTCCAGGTCCACCTGCGCGCGAGCGGCCTCGGCCCCTGCCTCCACCGACAGGGCCAGCTCCAGCGCGGCCACCCCCGTGGGAGCGGCGGGGCCTTCACGGCTCACCTCCAGGGGCAGCGGAGCACCGGCCTCGCCCAGCTTCGCGAAGACCTTCCATCTGCCGTCCTGCTCCTTCAGGTCGAGCACGGCCGCGAGCCCGCGCAAGGACCAGCGGTCCACGACCTCGCCGCTCCGGACGCGGACGTAGGTCACCGACACGCCCGATACCTCGACCTTCGCGACGGGAGGCGCCGAAGCCAGGAAGGAAGCGAGCTGCTGGGAGGTTCCGAGGGGCGCTTCAGCGGGCAGTGGCTCCGGGGTGGCCTCGGGCTGCGTCAAGAGCGTGAGGGACGTAGGGCCCGCGTCGTCAGCCACCAGGACGACGGCCACGTCCCGCAGGGCCACCCGCTCCACCAGGGTCTTCCCACCGAGGAGCGAGCCCGGCGACCACCGCGCCTCCAGCGTGCCGACGCGCAGCAGCTCAGGCGCCAGGCCTTGAAACGGCGCCGGCGTCCGCACCACCAACCCTTCGAGTCGCAGCCCCGACAGGATGGCGACGTGGGCCGTCTGGTAGTCCAGTTGCAACCCCGTGGCCGCTTCCACCCTGGGGAGGAGGCGCTGCTTCACCCAGGGGCGGTCGAGGTTGTGCAGCACCACCCACGCCGTGAGCAGCGCGAGCGCGGGGAGCACGATGAGCAGCAGGAGCGCGCCCGCGACGATTCGAGCCCACCGCCGACGAGGCCTTTCAGCTCTGGGGGATTCCATGGTGCTCGATGAGGGCGAGCGGCCATCATCTCGGGGAGCCTGGGCGAAGTCGAGCACCCGTTGCGGGCAGGCGAGCGGGCGCGGGGAGGCAGGGAGGGCCGCTGGCGGCCCCCTCGGACAGAGCGCGGAGAGGGTGCACGGCCGTACGGTCCCGCACCTTCGTGGAAGAGCCCCTGCCGCGAGGGATTCAGGGCCCCGGAGGGAAGACTTCCTCCAGGACCTCTGGGTCCTTCACCGCGCCCCGGAAGGACTGCTCCAGCGCATCCGTGAACCACTCCGGCTTCAGGGCGAGCACCAGGTAGCTGAAGCACGCCCGCGCCGGCGTCAGCCCCGTTCCGAGCGGCGTCAGCCACCGCAGGTCGACGGGCATCCCTCGGCGCTGTCGGGTCAGCAGGGCGCGGACGACATCACGGATGAACCGGACGCCCACCACGGTGAGCGGAAACGAGGGCACGTCACACATCCGCCACAGCGCCAGCAGGAAGTCATCGCAGGTGCCCCCGGGAACGGCGAGCACCGCGTCGAGGACCTTGTCGAGCATCCCGCTGGACCAGCGCGGAGTGCCCGTGTCCACGTACATCGCCAGCAACGCCAACCTGCACGCGCCCTGGCGCTCCGACGCCCCGGGAAGGCCCCGCACCCCACCTTCCTCGGACAGGGGCGGGCTTCCCAGTGCGACCAGAACCGGGCCATAGGCCGCCCTGAGCGCGGGCGGCCAATCAGCGATCCGCGCGCGGAGGTCGTCCAGGTGGCCCGAATCACGGGCCCCCAGCAGCTCGGCCTCCGCGCCGTTCTTCAGTGAGGCGAGGTCAGTCATGAAGCAGGACTTTGACCATGGTTCCAGGGTCCATTTCACCACTCTGCACGCGCCGGATGATTTCCTCCGTCCGGTGGTGGCCACCCGACAGGCTCAATCCACCCTTCGCCCCGCTGGCGCTGATGGGGTCGTCGAGCCGGAACATGATCAGGTCGTCGTTGCTCATCTTCAGGATGCCCCCGCGCTGGATGTCATTCGTCGGGTGCAGTCGCGTGGCGATGCGCCCCGACAGCTCCCCGGCGGACAGCTCGTAGATTCGGGGATTGAACTCCGCGAGCGTGGGCGGGCGCGGATTCCTGGGACTGCCGAAACCGCCCTTGGAGATGCGGTACAGGACGCTCTCGGGCAGCTCGTTGAGGGCCACCCGGCTGGCGGCAATCGACGAGATGTTGTGAACCCAGGTGGACAGCTCGCCCACGAAGTAGGTGTGCGCGTGCTCGACCTCGAAGTTGTAGACGGTCTCCGGCCCCGGCAGCGACTGGAGCGAGTGGACCCGGATGGGATTGCCCGCCACCGTCTGCAGCGCATCCCCCGGCGCCAGCATCTGCGCCTGGGTCCAGCCCCGGCCCTGGACCCAGAAGGGATGCTCGGCGGTGACGCCCAGCGCCTCCAGCGACCCGGCGTCCTCGGAGATGAGCTCCAGCAGCAGCACGGCCCGGTCCGGCTTGACGAAGGTGCGTGACACCTGGTGCCAGCCGGGCTCCTGCGTCTCCTCGTCCCATGCCCAGACCCAGTCTCCCTCTCGGACCTCCTCGATGGGCACCGGCCCCGCGAGCGCGAGCACCGGTGTGCCCGCGACGAAGCAGCCTCCGCCCAACATGATGGCCCGGGCATAGGAGGTCGTGCTGGAGCCAGCCATCCGCAGCGCCATGGCTCCGTCGACGATGGCGGCCCGGAAGGCGAACTTCGCCACCCGACCCACGCCGCGCGTCAGCAGGTCCACGGCCACGAACTCCAGGCCGACCTTCACCACCTCGCCTGTCATGCGCCGGTAGTGCTCGAACCGCGCCATCTGCCATTCGTGCTCGGTGCCGTAGTACGTCCCCAGCGTGGGCTGGGACAGACCGTGCTGGGCCATGTAGCGCGGCAGGTTGCCGGGCTGCTGCCGGACCAGGGCCTTGTGCTGTGCCTCCAGGCTGCTGGTGCCGTTCTGGTCCGCGGAGCGAGACAGCTCCGCCGGAGGCCCCCCCCACTCCGCCGCGCCCGCGCCCGCCTCCAGGTTCGGCGGCTGGTATCGCGGCGCCCGGACAATCGTCTCGCCTCCATCCGGCAGGTCATCCCCCTGCGCCTGGAAGCCCGTCGGGTCCGTCCACCGGAGCGGGTTGTTCAACGTGTAGGCGTAGCGGTTGTAGGACTGACCGTCATGCGGGAACTGGACGAAGGGGTCCGGCGTGAGGAAGCGCGCCGTCTCCGGGTCGTAGATACGCCCGCCCATGTTCACCAGGCCGAACTCGTCATCGGCCTCGTGTCCCGTGAAGCCCTTCTTCACCGAGCTGGTTCCCACCGACGCCGCCACGGGCAGCGCGTGCGGCATCCGTCCGGCGCCAAAGGGCTCGAACTTCATCCGCTCCCCGTCGAGCACGTTGCCCAGGGCATCCACCACGCGCTCGGTGGAGCCCAGGTGGTCGCCCAGCAGGTACAGCGTCTGGTCCGCGCCGCCGTCCGTCCAGACGACCTGCGCGACGGTGCGCGGGCCGCCCGACACATGGAAGACGTGCTGCGTCTGGCCGCCCTGCTGACGCTTCTCGTAGAGGCCCCCCACGTACGTCGTGACACCGCCCAGGCTGCTGCGCTTGAGCACGCGCCCCTGGCCACCGTCGTACTTGAAGCTCACCTCGCGGCCCGTGCCAGTGATGCGCCGGGGCAGGTCGAACGCGGTGTAGGTCACCGCCCGGCTCGGCGCGCTCACCTGGTTGCCGTTCGCGTCGTAGCCGTAGGCTCCCGCCTGCGTCTGCTTCACCGCGTGGGGCCCCGCTCCCGGGCCGGTATACGTGCTGGTGGTCGCCGTCCCGGTGCCTTCCAGCACGCGGCGCTCCAGCAGGTTGCCCAGGTCGTCGTAGTGGTACTCCAGGGCGGACCGGCGGCAGTTCTGGAACACGGTCCACTTCTTGAGCCGGTCCAGGGTGTCGTACTCGAAGTCCTCCGTCGTCCGGGAGAGCACGTCGTTGCGGTTGAGGAGGTTGCCCTCCAGGTCCCACTCGTAGGCCAGGCCCTGGAGCGCGGTGGCGCCACGCTTCGAGTCGATGAAGCGCAGCCGGCCCCTGGGGTCGTGACGGCGGTGCGTCACCACGTCGTTGCCCAACTGCTCCTGCGTGAGCTGCCCCAGGTCGTCGTACCCCTGCGCCGTCCAGTACGCCTTGGGCTCGGTGGGGGAACGGACCTCCTTCAGGAAGCCGTAGTCCGAATAGGAATGGACCACGGAGAGGCGCCGGGCGCCCGCCTGCGGGTACTGCACCGTGGCCAGCCGCCCGTTCGCGTCATAGGTGCGGTTGACGGCGTAGGCGGAGCCCTCGATGTTCCAGGTGCTCTGCTCCAGTTGGCCCTTGATGTTGTAGAGGTGCGCGACGGTGACACCGTCCGGGCTGGTGGAGCTGGTAATCGCCCCCTTGAGCGAGGTGTCCCACTCCAGGGCGTACTGGCCATCCGGCGTCGTTACCCGCTTCTGGCGGCCCAGCGCGTCGTACTCGTCATAGACCGTCTGTCCGCCCTTCCCATCCGTCTCCAGACGAGGGTCGCCGAAGGCGTTGTAGAGGGTGGTGCTCACGCCCGAGTCGGGGTCCGTCACCTGCGTCCTGCGGCCCAGCACGTCGTGCTCGAGCACGACCGAGTTGCCCGCGGAGTCGGTCACCTGGCGAAGCACGCCGAAGGGGCCGAAGGCATACGTCGTCCGCAGCTCCCGTCCGGTGGCCTCATAGGCACTGCTGGCCACGAGCTGACCGATGGCGTTGGACTCCGTGGTCGTCTTGTTGTTTCGCTCGTCCAGGCGCGTCGTCTTGCGGCCGTCGTACGTATAGGTGACGGCGCCCCCTTCCGGCGCGGTGAGGCTCAGCGGACGGTCCATCAGGTCATACGTGGCCACCGAGTAGCGCACCGGGGCCACCCCGGAGTACGGCCTCGACACGTTCACCTTGCGGCCCAGCGCGTCGTAGCTGCTCAGCACGGTGACGATGCGGTTGTCGAAGCCTCGCGTGTCACGGCGAATCTCGCGGCCGAGGTTGTCGGCGGTGACGGCCGTCTGCTGACCGCCCACCACCTGCGTGGTGACCTTCAGCCAGCCCAGGGAGTCCGCGCCGTAGTTGACGAGCTCCGTCTCACCCGACGGCGCGACGGTGCTGCGAAGCCGTCCGAAGCCGTCGTAGCGGTGATGGGTGAGCAACCCGTTGGAGTCCTCGATGACCAGCGGAATCCCAAGCCCGGGGTGATAGGCCATGCGATTGCGGTGCCCCTGGGCGTTGAAGGTGGTGGCCGGAAGCAGGTGCTCCACCGCGTCGTAATGCGTGCGCTCCACACGCGTCGTGCCCGAACCGGTGCGCGACACCTGCTCCACCAGTCCGAAGGCATCCCGTCCGTACAGGGTGGTCAACGTCACGTCCGCGCCGCCCGTCGGTTCCATCACGGTCTGCTGCAGCAGGCCCCGGCTGTCGTACTCGTGTGTCAGCACCCGCGTCTGGGTGCGCAGGTCGGCGGTGGTGCTCGTCACCACCACCCGGCGAGGCAGGCCCATGAGCCAGTTCGCCACGAGGTTGTCGATGATGGGCACCTCCGTCTTGGTGTGCCAGGAGCGCCCGGTGAGCGCCCCCGCCAGCACCTCGTCATCGAACTGGTCGGTCGTGGTGGCGTTGCCGTGCGCGTCCTGCGCTTGCAGCTGCCGGCTGCGGCGCGTCAGGGGCAGCGTCGTCCCCGTGCCTTCCCGATACTCGTCCGTCACCTGGTTCGCGTAGAGGAAGGGCCGGCCTCCCGCGCTGGTCGCCACCGTGTAGAGGTGGCCGCGCTGGTGCTCGTGCCGGACGCCCGTGGCGAGCGTCAGCGCCGTCGCCTCCGTCGCGGGAATGAACGAGCGCAGGTACAGGCCGCTGGTCCGCGACTGGTTGTCATAGGTGGTCACCGTCGTGGCGTTCGTCTGCCGGTTGATGAGCGTGCGCTTGCCGAAGCCCTGCCAGCCATGGCCCTGGACGTCCGTGCGAGCGGCCTCATAGGCGTAGAAGAACTTGTTGAAGTTGCTGGTGCGCGTCCCGTCGTCGACGCCCGATTCGACGACGACCCACATGTTGCGCGGACACTGCTGCGGGTAGACGCAGGTGCCGGGGGTGTGGATGCGCGGCTGTCCCGACGCGGCCGGCTGCTGCAGGAAGTGCTGGTAGCGCGCCGTCACGGCCTTGCCATGCTTGCCCACCCGGACGGCCGTCAGCGCGTCCGGCAGCTCGCCCTGGCGCAGGTACACGCGGAGCACGCCGTAGGCCTTCTGCTGCGCCACGGGGACCGAGAGGTCGTCCTCCACCTGGATGATGTCGGCGAGGCCGTCTCCGTTCGCGTCGAAGACCTGGGAGAAGCGCTGCCCGTAGCCGAAGGGCTTCGCGACGGAGGTGCCTCCCGTCGAGTGGCCCACGGGGATGTCCAGCTCCCGCGGCTCGAAGTGGTCATCCCGGCCCAGCAGCACCCACACCTTCGCGCGGGTCTCCGTTCGGCCGCTGTAGTCCCCCGCGTCCGTCACCAGCAGGTCCTGCCGACCATCGCGGTCGAAGTCCATCACCCGCACGCCGGGGTCCAGGCCGCGAGGATTGGGGCGAATCCACGAGGGGCTCAGCTCGTGCCTCGCGTCCAGGTTCTGCGCCACGGGCGGCATGAAGCCGTTGCCCGTGTTGATGGAGATGAGCAGGTCGCCGTAGAGCGTCCCGTGCGAGTCGGTGTCGCGGTCCCTCCGGCTGCTCACCGCATCCGCGAGGCCGTCGCCGTTGATGTCCACGAACCAGGTCCTGTTGTAGTGCCAGCGCCAGTTGAGCGAAGGCGAGGACGCCACCGGCACCGCGGACAGCCCGGCGTCGGCGTACCGGTATGCAGCCGCCGCCCCCACGCCCACCGCGAGGTACTGCGCGGAGAAGTCGTCGTCCGTGCGGGTGTCGGCGGTGCGCACCAGCACCTCGGTGCTGCCATCGCCGTCCACGTCGACGGTGTAGCCCGCGTGGTCCACGCCCGAGCGCAGCGGCACCTGCGTATACGCCGACAGCGCGAACCCGCCCTGGTTCATCCGGTAGCCCCAGTCATAGGGCTGCGGGGACTTGGTGGAGCGGAACAGCTCCGGCAGGCCGTCACCGTTCATGTCCGCGACCTGCATCACCGGGACGCGGACGGGGGTCGTGGACGTCGCGGCCTCCCACCAGAACTGGAACGTCTCCGCCGCCTGGATGTTGGCCGCCTCGAACGCCGAGCCGTTGAAGCGATACAACTGGTAGTAGCCGTTCTGCCCGCTGGCGTCCGCGCGCTGGAGCGCGACGACCTCCGACACGCCGTCGCCGTTCATGTCGACGATGCGCAGGTCGTCGTCGCCATTTCCCGTCTTCGACAGGGGGAGCTGGGCGTTGATGGGGGGGCCGAAGACGCCCGCGCTGGCGGCCAGACGGTAGTACCAGACAGAGTCACCCAGGCTGACCGTGTTGCCATAGACGGGGTCGGAGATGATGCGGGCCTGGTCGTTGCGGCGGTAGAGCAGGTCATCCCGTCCGTCGCCGTTGATATCCAGCGTGTGGAGCGTCCAGAAGTCCTGGACGCCCGGAATGATCTGCCCACCCAGGGTGGCGTCCGGAGCCCCCAGCGTCTTGACGTCGCGGATGGGGACGTAGTTGCCACCCACGAGCTCCGTGGCCGTCACGGCCTGGAAGTCACGCAACTGGACGACGGGGTCGTCACAGTCGTTGTCCGGGCTGGCGCTGCAGTCCACGCCCTCCGTGTAGCTGAGCTCCACCGGGTCCCGGCAGATGCCCTGGCCGTCACATTCGAACACGCGATCAAGCAAGCTCCTGCGGGTGACGCGGGCGACGCGGTAGCTCAGCTCGTAGGCGCGAAGCAGCACGTCATTGCGCGTCGTGGGCGTCGAGGCCAGGCCAGGTCCATACATCTCGATGCGCGACAGTCGCTTGGACGCGCGCAGCTTCAAGCCCGACACGAAGCGCACCTCCGAGTCCGGACGGGCCGCCACCGGATAGACGAAGCGCACGCTGCGACGGCGGAGGTTGTCCGTGGTGTCGCTCGCGTGGCCCGTGTAGTCGATGCGGTCGGGCACGTGCTCGTAGCCACTGCTCGCGTTGCCATCCAGCACGTAGCGGATGCGCAAATCATTGCCGGCGCGGTCACGGACCTCGGACAACGCCCAGCTCAGCCGGACGGTGGTGTCGGGGCCCTGAGACACCACCCCGGTCGCCGGGTCCGTCGTGAAGCTCATCCGCTGCCCCTCCAGACGGGAGAAGGTGGTGGCGTGCTTGCCGTAGGACAGGATGCGACCGTCCTTCGAGTACACCTCGAAGTAGTCGGGAGCCCCCGTGCCGTCGATGTGGGCGAGCACCTTGGAGAACGACTCCACCTCCGTCCGGTACTCGATGAGCGAGCCGCTGCTGGCGACAACCACCAGTCGCTTGCCATCCAGACAGAAGGCGTCCTCCGGGAGGAAGCGCACCGGGGCCGTCAGCCCGTCCTGGGCAAAGGTCTTCCGGCAGCGCATGACCTGCGAGAAGCCATTGACCGCCCAGCCCACGCCCACCAGCCCATTGCCCGCGCGGCTGTGGTAGCCGAGCGACAGCTTCGGCTCCAGGCCCGCGCGGCCCTGAGGCACCCAGAGCGGGAAGCCATAGGACGCCGCGCCGTCCGAGGTGACGTTGAAGTTCGCGTCCACCTGCCCTGGCGTGGTGCCGGTGGACTTCGTCTCCGTGTGCATCATGGAGAAGGGAGGAATGACGAGCGGGTCATCATTGAGCACCCGCTCTCGCGACTGTCCCAGCTCGGATTCTGGGGCAGGGCTCTGCTGGGATGACCCACAACCTCCCGCGCCGTGGAGCAGGGAGACGCTCAACACAAGCATCGACGTGAAGCGCTTCATTGCCACTTCCTTGCGAGTCCTTTGGACCCGGATTGGACCTACGGCCTGAATGGTCTGGAACACGTTGAAGGCAGCCTGAATCCGCGCGTCTTCCGACGCGGGTTCCGCTACCCGCCCTGGCTCATCCCGCAGGGGCCGCAATCCAGCGTCCCACCGCAAGTGTCCGTGATGACGCCGCAGTCCACGGCCTGCTGAGCACACGTCCTGGGCGCGCACGCCCCCACGCACACGTTGTTGTTGCAGATCTGCCCGGCGCCGCAGGCACCGCAGCTCAGCGTCCCGCCGCAGCCATCCGGGATGGAGCCGCAGTTCCTGCCCTGGGCCGCGCAGCTCGTCGGCGTGCAGGAGCAGGAGCCCAGGTCACTGCGGCAGATGTTGCTCTCGTCGATGGTCCCATCACAGTCATCGTCCAGGCCGTTGCATGCCTCGGGAGGGGCATTGCAGACGCCGGACCAGGAGCCCGTCGCACAGGCCTCCGTGGAACCAGGGCACGCTCCTCCGGGGCCCACACATTCACGCGTGAGGGTGTTCGTACCCTGGCCGGGGGCATTGTTGACGACGCCGTCCTGGTCATCGTCACATCCGTTGCAGAGCTCCGTGGTGGGCGTGTCACGAGTACAGGGCCCCACGGTGCCATTCTCCCGGCACCACCGCTTCGCCGAGTAGCCGCTGCAGTCATCCGCGCAGGAGAGATACTGGGTCCCCACCTGGACCTTGCAGACGAGCTGTCCGCTCACGCAGTGGAGCTTGCCGAAGCACCCGTTCTGCTGGGCGTCACAGAGGATGGTGGGGACATAGTCCTCGTCAATCTGTCCGTCGCCGTCGTCGTCACACCCGTTGCAGATGTCGTCCTGGGCCCGATAGGCCGTGCAGGAGGTCCCGATGACATTGCCGGTTTCGGAGCAGAAACGAGTGCCCGAGCGTCCACACACGGAGCAGGCGGTGGTGGACGAACCGTCGTATTCGCACGGCCCCCAGTAGTCGTCACAGGTACGGGTGCCCTGGCAGGTCCCCTTGCTGCACTCCTGGGTCGCTCCAGACGGATAACACGTAGCCCACGCCTCGGCGGGGACCAGTCCCAGGAGGAGCGCGAAGCCGCTCAGGAGGAGAGGGAGATACCGCCGGAGGATGCCCTCGGCCCCGGGAGACTGGCGTGGGCCGGGAACCGCATCACGGGACAACGGAGGCAGCACTCCGCTCACAGCAGGAGATGGGAAGGTACGCATGGTGTACCTGTCATACGAAGGGCTCCCGGTTTTCTGGTCGTCCCTCCCGCGCGGCGCACCTCCAGCGCCACTCGAAGACCTTCCAGCCCGTCCCGCTATTCCGCTTCGTCTTTGACGAGAAACGCATCCGGGTCCGTGAACAACTCATCCGCCCGTTCAGACAGCGCCAGGCGCTGCAATCCCTCGTTGGCGCCCTCACCCGCGAAGGCACAGGGCGTGTCGCGCAGCAGGAAGGCCTTCTCGGAGGACCTGACCGTTTCGGGCAGCTCGCCGTGGGTGTAGTACGTGTGGCTGGGGATGCTGATGGGTTCGTTGGTGTTCTGATACCGGTCCGTCACCCGCGGCAACACCTGCTCGGAATCAGCGCTCCTCCGACCGTAGGCGGCCTCCGTCATGTCGAAGCGGAGGAAGCACTGGTCCTCGCGTGTCGGCAGGAGGAGCTCCGCGAAGCCGTAGGGGACGTCGACGGAGTAGTGGATGACGGTGCCGGACGTGGGGTCCGTCAGCTTCACCTTGTGAGGGCCGCGACTGACCTCGAAGACGAGGTGGTCATCGTCCTTGCTCAGCTCCGGCGTCGGCTTCCCGTCCACGGCGAGCTCCACGGCGCTGCCTGCCACCGTCAAGACGTGCAGCCTGCCGACGCCGAGCGCCTGGTTGAGCACGGACGCGAGGCCCGCGCCGACGAACCCGACGACCACGACCACCACGGCGATGATCTGCACCTTGCGCACCACGACGACCCCCATTCCGGGTCGACCGACGACCCGTGCGCGCGGGACGATAATCCACTCCCCGGGCGCCTGTGGAAAAGGAGGAGCGCTCCCCGTGCGACCTGTCGCCCTTCTGGGCAGTGCGCACAGGAGACCCGGTTACTTCTCGATGCTTCGCGGCGACGCCTCGAAGGCCGCGAGACGGGCGAGTTGCTCGCGCGCCACGTTCAGGTTCGTCCCCGCGACGGCATGGGCCAGTCGCTGGAGCCACGCGGCCCCCGTGTGCCGCTTCGTGAGCCATCGACTGCCCACCACCATGATGGCCAGGAACACCATTCCGAAGAGCACGTTCGCCGCCAGGTAGCCTGTCCCCAGCACCCGATAGGCGTCCACCCCGGCAAGTCCTCGCAGCCCGACGATGAGCAGCGGCGTCCACAGGAGCGGCGACAGCCACAGCACCCACTGTGTCGTGCGGACCGTGGACGCCCTCAGCGACTCCACGCCGGCCTGGAGCTGGGTGATGGGCGCGGCGTAGTCGAGCGCGCCCACGCGCAGCCACTGGCGGGCCGCGACGGCCGTGAGGACGAGCGCCACGCCATCAAGCAGGAGCGCGGGGACGACGAACCGGGGCTCGCGCACGTTCGCCGCGATGAAGGCCCCCAGCGCGACCAGGCTGACCAGCCCCATCACCAGCTCGAATCCCAGCGACCATCGCAGCCGCCCCATCATGGTCCGCGTCCCCTCCAGCTCCGTCGCGCGCAGCAGCCGTCGGTTGAGGCGAATCACCTCGTCCAACCGCGCGTCATCCGCCTGCCAGCACTTCTGGAAGTCATCGAGTTCCATCGTCAGGTCTCCTTCGTCGTGTCGGTTGAGAGGCTGCGCATGTCCGCGCGCAGCCGGTCCTTCAGGCGGCCGATGCGAGTCGAGACATTGGTGGTGCTGATGCCGAGCACCTCGGCGATGTCCGCGTGGCCGTGGCCATCCAGGTACAGCATCGCCAGGGCCTTGCTCAGGTCATCCAGCTGGGAGATGCACTGGTAGAGGAGCGCGAGGTCCTCCGACGGAGGCCCCTCCACGTCCCGAGCCACCTCCAGCATCTCCTGGCTCTCGGGCGCGAGATGCCGCTTCCGGGTGCCCTCCCTCCGCTGGAAGGAGATGGCCACATTGAGCGCCACCCGGTACATCCAGGTCGAGAACCGGAGCCGGTCGTCGTAGCGGGGAAACGACTGCCAGAGCTGGGCGATGGTCTCCTGGACCAGGTCGTCTGGCTCCACCCCGGGGCCGCCGTAGACGCGGGCGACCTTGTAGAGGATCCGCCGGTGCGCCTCCAGGAGGGCGAGGAAGCGGGAATGTCGGTCAGGTTCGGCCATCGAGGGTCCAGAGGTTGCGAGGGCGCGAGTGACGCGTCCATCGCCTTCACCCCATGGTTCGCGCCAGGAGGCGGAATCTCACACCGGCCCCTCTCTTTTCCGCTCGGGCCAGGCACGCCGGCACCGCCAGCCAGGGCGGCTGCCGCTGTGCCACCTCGCCTCCTTTGACGCCCTTTCGGACGGGTGCGTTCCCCACGGTGGGATAGGGTGCGCCGCCATGACCTTCTCCACCCTCGGTCTCTCGGACGCGCTCGTCCGCGCGATGAGCGACCTCGACTGCCTCGACCCGACCCCTGTGCAACGCGCGGCCATCCCGGCGGTGCTGCGCGGCGGTGACGTGTGGGCGTCGGCACCGACGGGCTCGGGGAAGACCGCCGCCTTCGTACTGCCGCTCCTGGAGGCCCTGGCCCAGAGCCCTGGCGGCAATCCCCGGCGGACCCGCGCCCTCATCGTCGTTCCCACCCGCGAGCTCGCCGCGCAAATCGCCGATGCCGTCGAGCAACTCGGTCGCCATCTGCCCCGGCGCCTGAAGACGTGCCTCGCGGTCGGCGGCGTCTCCATCAACCCCCAGATGCTGGCGCTGCGCGGAGGCGCGGACCTCATCGTGGCCACGCCGGGCCGCGCGCTGGACCTGGTGGACCAGAACGCGCTCCGGCTCTCCACCGTGGAGACCCTGGTCCTCGACGAGGCCGACCAGCTCCTGTCGCTGGGCTTCGCCGACGAGCTCACGCGCCTGCTCGCCCTGCTCCCCAAGCGCCGCCAGAATCTACTGTTCTCCGCCACCTTTCCGCCCGCGGTGGGGAAGCTCGCCGAGCAGCTGCTACACGAGCCCACCCGCATCGACATCCAGCCAGAAGCCCTGCCCGGCGCGGACCTCGTCGTCCAGCGCGCCATCGAGGTCGACGCGGGCCGGCGGACGATGCTGCTGCGTCACCTGCTGGAAACGCACGCCTGGTCCCACGTCCTGACCTTCGTGGCCAGCCGCTATGGGTCGGAGCACGTGGCGATGAAGCTCAACCGCGCCGGCATCACCGCGGCGCCGCTTCACGGGGAGCTCAGCCAGGGAGCACGCACGCGCGCGCTCGCGGACTTCAAGGCGAAGCGCGTGCAGGTCCTCGTCGCCACGGATGTCGCCGCGCGTGGCATCGACATCGTGCAGCTCCCCGCGGTCGTGAACTACGACCTGCCGCGCTCGCCCGTGGACTACGTGCACCGGATTGGCCGCACGGGCCGCGCCGGCGAGCCGGGCATGGCCATCAGCTTCATCAGCGCGGACACGCAGGCGCACTTCCGGCTCATCGAGCGGCGCCACCAACTGCGCCTCGCGCGCGAGCAGCTCCCCGGGTTCGAACCCGTCGACGTCCCCACCC
>NZ_JABUMQ010000620.1:0-1938 GCF_013336645.1 Myxococcus sp. CA039A
GGTGGGCACCGAGGGCTCCAGCCTGGGTGACGCCGAGTTCGGCTTCCGCACGTCGGACGCGTACCAGGAGCTGGGCCTGGCCTTCTTCAAGCAGCACCTCAAGGGCGGCGAGAAGGCGGCGGTGCCGGAGGCGCTGGTGTTCGAGACGGGCGCCAATCGCTGGCGACAGCTCGAGAGCTGGCCGCCGAAGGGGCTGCGTGAGACGCGGCTGTTCTTCCAGCCCAAGGGCGGGCTGTCCATGAAGGCGCCCACGGGGACGACGGAGTCGTTCGCGGAGTACATCAGCGACCCGGCCAAGCCGGTGCCGTACACGCAGGAGATCACGACGCGCTGGAGCAAGAACTACATGGCGGAGGACCAGCGCTTCGTCGCGAGCCGGCCGGACGTGCTGGTGTTCGAGACCGAGCCCCTGGAGCAGGACCTCACGCTGGCGGGCCCGCTGGAGGCGGACCTGTGGGTTTCCACGACGGGCTCGGACGCGGACTGGGTGGTGAAGCTGGTGGATGTGAATCCCGGCAAGCCGCGCGGCTGGAGTCGGAGCGACGCGGAGAAGGGCGAGAAGAACCGGGGTGGTCAGCAGACGCTTGTTCGCGGCGAGCCGTTCCGCGGCCGCTTCCGCGACAGCTACAGCGAGCCCAAGGCCTTCAAGCCCGGTGAGGTGTCGAAGGTGCGCTTCACCATCAACGACGTCTTCCACACGTTCCAGAAGGGGCACCGGGTGATGATCCAGGTCCAGTCGAGCTGGTTCCCGTTCATCGACCGCAACCCGCAGACGTACGTGCCCAACATCTTCGAGGCGAAGGAGGCGGACTTCACGCGCGCCTTCCACCGCGTGTACCACTCCGCGGCGCACCCGAGCTCCGTCAAGGTGGGCGTGCTGCCGGCGCTGGACGCACAGGGCAACTGAGGTCCGCGAGGGCGAGGCGGTGCATCTGTTTGGCACCGTCCGCTCGCGCTCGAAGGGAGCGTGACGGGGCGGGATATCCGTCCCGTTCCTGTTACGTTTCCGCCCGCACGGAGGGATGGGAGGGTCATGACTGGCACCGAGGGGCCCGGGAGTGGGCCGGTGCGGCTCGACGGGAGTGAGGGCGAGGGGGGAGGGCAGATCCTCCGCTCGGCGTTGTCGCTGTCACTCATCACCGGACGGCCGTTTCACATCACCCACCTGCGTTCGCGGCGGGAGCCTCCGGGGTTGCGTCCCCAGCACCTGGCCTGCGTGCGCGGCGCCGAGGCACTGGGTGGCACCAGCGAGGGCGCCACGGTGGGCGCCTCCGAGTTGTCCTTCACTCCCGGCACCGTGCGCGCGGGGGACTATCTGCTGGAGGTCGGCACGGCGGGCAGCACGCCGCTCATCTTCCAGTGCCTCGTC
The DNA here is from genome assembly GCF_013336645.1 of Myxococcus sp. CA039A. Classification (NCBI taxonomy): domain Bacteria; kingdom Pseudomonadati; phylum Myxococcota; class Myxococcia; order Myxococcales; family Myxococcaceae; genus Myxococcus; species Myxococcus sp. CA039A. The sequence goes on from NZ_JABUMQ010000620.1 coordinate 1,370, forward strand.
TATCCCCTGGCCCTGGCGGGGGGCGGAAAGCTCACGTTGCGGGGCGGGACGCATCTGCCGCACAGCCCGAGCTTCCACTATGTCGCGACGGTGTGGCAGCCGGTGGCCCACGCGTATGGGCTCCCCGTGCACCTCACGATGACGCAGGCGGGGTTCTATCCAGAGGGCGCGGGGGAGATGGTCGCCCACGTCTTTCCGCCGCAGGAGCCGCCCCGGCTGGTGGAGTTGCCCGCGCGGGGGATGCTGCGCGAGGTACACGTCTCGTCATTCGTGGGGGGCCTGCCGTTCGCCATCGCCGAGCGGCAGTCGCGCGCCGCCGTGGCGGTGCTGCGGGAGAAGGGCATCCTGGCCGAGGCGGAGAATCGCCCGCTGCCGGTGAGCCGTTCGCTGGGCACGGTGACGTTCGTGCTGGCGCAGTTCGAGCACACCATCGCCGGCTTCACCGCGCTGGGGGAGAAGGGGCGTCCCGCCGAGGACGTGGGGCGGGAGGCCGGCGAGGCGCTGGCGCGCTTCATGGAGACGGGGGGCGCGCTGGACGAGTCGCTGGCGGATCGGATCCTCCTGCCAGC
>NZ_JABUMQ010000621.1:0-1937 GCF_013336645.1 Myxococcus sp. CA039A
CCCCTCTCCCTCCTCCCTCCCTCCTCGCTCCTCCTTCGCCCAGGAGCGCCTCTGGTTCCTCCACCAGCTCCAGCCGGACTCCGCCGCGTATGTGATTCCCGAAGCGCTCGAGCTGACGGGCGCGCTGGACACCGAGGCCCTCGAGACGGCGCTGCGGCTGTTGCCGGAGCGGCACTCGTCCCTTCGCGCCGTCTTCGGCTCGTCGGAGGGTCGGCCTCGGATGGAATTCCAGCCCGTGTCCGAGCGCGTGCTCCACGTGGAAGACCTGCGGACGGGTGCTCGGGGTGAAGAGCCGTTGCGTGCGCTGCTCACGCGGCGCCTGGAGGAAGAGAGTGCTCGCCCGTTCTCACTGGAGCACGGGCCGCTCTATCGCTTCCGCCTGTTCAGGCTGGCCGCTGACCAGCATGTGCTGCTGATGGTCATCCATCACATCGTCGTGGACGGCCTGTCCATGGATCGGCTGCTGGTGGAGCTGGCACAGGGATATTCAGAGCTGAGTCAGCGACGGTCTCCGGTGCTGCCCACTCCGCTCCTGGCCTACGCGGATGTCTCCGCGTGGCAGCGCACGCCCGAGGTGCGCGCGCGTGAGGATGTCCACCTCGACTACTGGAAGCAGCAGCTCGCCGATGCCCCGGCGTTGCTCGCGCTTCCCACCGACAAGCCTCGGCCGCCCGTCATCACGGACCAGGGTGGCTTCTCACGTCACCACGCCCTGCCCCGTGACGTCCGTCAGCGCCTGGAGGCCCTGTGCCGACAGCATCAGGTGACGCCGTTCATGGCGCTCTACGGCGTCTTCGCCACCCTGCTCCACCGCTACTCCGGTGAGCGGGAGCTGTGCATCGGCACGCCTGTCTCCGGCCGGACCCTCGCCGCCACCGAGGACATCGTCGGCCTCTTTCTCAACACGCTGGTCGTTCGTACCCAGGTCCCCTCGGGGATGACCTTCGCCGCGTTGCTGGCCCAGGTCCGGAGCACGTCGCTCGACGCCTTCAGCCACCAGGATGTGCCCTTCGAGCGGGTCGTCGATGCGCTCCACGTCGAACGCAGTCTGAGTCACGCGCCGCTGTTCCAGGTGATGTTCGACCTGCGCCGCGTCGACTCGCCCCTCTCCTTCTCCGGCCTGTCTTCGCAGCACGTCTTCGTCGACAACGGCACCAGCCAGCTCGACCTCGCGCTCACCGCCACCGAGCTACCTGACTCCTCCCTCCAGCTCTACTTCCAGTTCCGCACCGACCTCTTCGAGCACGCCTCCGTCGAGCGGATGCTGTCCCACTTCGTCCTCCTGTTGGAGCAGGCCCTCGCCGCTCCCCAGCTTCCTCTGTCCGAGTTCTCCCTCCTCGACGCCGACGAGCGACGACGCGTCCTCCGCGACTTCAACGACACCGACCGGGCCTTCGACTCCGACGGCACCGTCGCCTCCATCCTTGAAGCCGCTTTCGCTCGCACTCCCGACGCTGTCGCGCTCGTCGCTCCGGACGCCACGCTCACCTTCGCGCAGCTTCACGCTCGCGCCTCGCGTCTCGCGTTCCACCTCGCCGCGCTGGGGGTCCGTCCCGAGGCCGTTGTCGGTGTCTGCGTCGAGCGTTCCTCCGAGGCCGTCGTCTCGCTGCTCGCCGTCCATCTCGCGGGCGCGACGTGTCTTCCGCTGGAGCCGTCTCATCCGCCGGCACGCCGAGCCCTGCTGCTTCAACAGTCCCGAGCCTGCCTCGTCATCTCCTCGCCTTCACTGTTCGAGGGAACGCAGCTTGGGATTGTGGTCATCGAGCCGGGTGCCGCACAGCAGCCGCATGCCGCGCTGGCCGAGCCACTGCGCGCGCATCCGGACAACCTGGCGTACATCCTCTACACCTCGGGCTCCACCGGCCTGCCCAAGGGCGTCCTCTCCACCCAGCAGAACGTCGTCCACTGCTTCGACGCCTTCGACTCCCTCTACTCCA
>NZ_JABUMQ010000622.1:0-1928 GCF_013336645.1 Myxococcus sp. CA039A
GGGAGGGGGCGGGGTCGGCCAGGACGCGTCGCCAGGGAACGCGGGCGCGTCCGCCGCGTACGCGCGCTAGCGGGAGCGCTCGTCGTCGCCGGGGCCCCGGACGCTCTCGCGAGCGCGGCCCCTCAGCGCGGTGAGGGCCTGGAACACGGGGTCCGACGACTTCTGGTGGAGCGCGCCCGTGAGGTACTGGGAGCGGCACCACTCCGCGTTGACCTGTCCGTCCTTCGTCCTGTGCGGGAGGAGGGGGAACAGCTCGATGCGGTCCGGGAGGTGCTCGGCGCCCAGCCGCAGCTCGAGCCGGCGGCGAATCTCCAGGCGTCGGTTGCCCGCCTCCTGCGTGAAGCGCTCCGCGTCCTCGGTTCCCGTGAAGACGAGCAGGACGTGAGGTGTGTGCTGCGCGGTGCCTCCCGACGCGGCGATGCTGACGCAGGCCCCCTGGCAGAACGGCAGGTCGGCGAGCGCCTCCACGACTTCCGTTGATGGGTAGATGCGGCCGTCGCGGCGGACGTCGCGCGTTCCGGCGTAGAGGAATTGCTCGCGCTGGCGGGTGAGGATGACGTGGCCGGGGGGACGGTCCTTGTCCGGCAGCGGTGTGAAGACGCCCACGTCGCCCGCGGCCTCCTGGCCACTCAGGTTGAGGTCCTTCAACGTCCAGGGGCGCCCGGGTGCGGGGGCGATGGCCGCGTTCAGCTCGCCGATGCGGCGGGGCGACGCGAGCACCACGCCACCCTCCGACGCGTCGATGAGCACCAGCGCGTGGGGCACCCTGGTCAGCTCCGACTGTCGCACCCACTCCCGCCAGGCCTCCCAGTCATGGAGGGCATCGACGGAGCGGAACCAGTGCCCCACGCCCTTGAGGGGCCCGGAGCGGGCGCGCGTCAGCGTGTCTCGGAGGGCCGGAGAGACGCCGAGCGCTCGCGGCGGGTGCTCGAGCAGCAGGCCGGGGGTGCGCTCCAGGTCCGCGGGCTCCAGGTGGAGGAAGGTCGCGCCCCTCAGCAGCGAGGCGAAGAGCAGGGCGGGCTGGTGCTGGAGGAAGTGGAGGCCGGGCGCCGCGAGCACGTCGCCCGCGCCCAGGCCGAAGGTGAGCAGCCCGTCGCACAGCGCGCCGGTCCACGCGCGCTCGGCGCTGAGGGGCACGGGGGTGTCCGGCGGGTCGACTCGCGGCGAGAACAGCAGGGCCACCGTGTCGGCGGGGCGGTACGTGTGGGAGGCGAACGAGGGCGCCGCGTCCCCTCGGGAGCGCAGCAGGAGGTTCTCGAAGCCCTTGATGAGCGGCGCCTGGTGGGCCTCCGCGGAGATGTGCTGGGGCTCCAGGAGCGCGAGCCTCCGCGACAGGAACAGGGGCCCGGTGGGCGGCAGGACGCTGATGCACGCGCCCAGCTTCAACGCGGCCATGAGCGAGACGAGCAGCTCCTGTCCCAGCGGATGGACGAGGGCGACCTTCACGCCCGGCTTGACGCCCTGGGCGGCCCACTCCGTGGCGCGGCGGGACGCACGCTCGCCCAGCTCCCGGTAGCCCAGGGCCTGCCATCCTCGAGCGGAGTCCCAGGCGCGAAAGGCCGCAGCGCCGGAGTCCGCGTGGCGGACGACCAGGTCGTGGAAGAAGTCGTGGTGCTGGCCCGGGCGGCTCTTCGGCGCGGGGCCACCCCGGCCCGCGTGGTGGGTGGCGAGCGCGGCGATGAAGCCCTCCGAGTCACTCCAGCTCTCCTTCAGCCAGGTGGGGAGCCCTCCATCGGAGGAGGCGGCTTCGGACTGGCGAAGGATTTCCCGGAGGTCGAAGGGCATGGTGGCTTTCTCCCGGCGAGTCTATCCGACGGGGGGACGGGTGCGTCGGCCCCCGACAGCAAGAGTCGGGCCGGTATGGGCCTCGGATTTCGGGTGGAACCGTCCGGGTGGGGGGATGTCGGGGCTCGGGGGAACCCCTTACG
>NZ_JABUMQ010000623.1:0-1926 GCF_013336645.1 Myxococcus sp. CA039A
TGCCTTGGGGGCCCTGGGGAAGGTGGCGGGCGTCGTCGAGGCACTGGCCGCCGGGACGGGCATGTTGCTGTCGGCCTTCAATGCGTTGAACAAGTCCACGGCGCTGGCCTCGCTCGCGGGCAGCATGGACAAGGTGACGCAGTCCATGGGTGGCATGGTGGCCACCGCGCCCTCGGTGAAAGGCAGCGTCTCACGACTGGCCCTCTCTTTCGGGACGCTGCTGGTGCCGCTCGCCGCCGTGGCCGCTGCGATGGCGGGAGTGGTGCTGCTCGCGGGCGCCGTCTACGCGGCCTGGGAGGACTCCAGCACGGGCCTCGCGGACTTCTTCAGGGGCCTGGGCGAGAAGCTGGGGCAGCTGGCCGCGCGGATTGCGGACGCCTACGCCCGCGCCTTCGCGGCCCTCGGGGACTTCCTCGGGCGTGCCGCTGCTTCCATGCTGGAGCGCGTGGCCGCCCTGGTGCGCGGCGTCTCGCGCCTGCTGGAGCCGGTGGCGAGGGCGGCGGGCTTCTCCCAACTTGCGGACACCTTCGCGGCTGTCTCCACTCTCACCGGCCAGCAGCTCCTCGACACGTTGGGGCAGGGTGCCCAGCTGCTCTGGACGGGGGCGAGGGAGACAGCGGAAGCGGTGGGCTCGGCGGTGGCCGGGGCCGGGCGCACGTTGGCCGAGGGCGCTGCCTACGGGTTGAACTCCAGCGCGGCTGGGGCCAAGCGCCTCGGCGCCGACGTCGCCCGCGCGCTCAACCTGGAGCACTTCACCGAGGCGATTCAAGCCCTCGTCGCGCAGCTGACGGGCGTCACGTCTTCCGCCGGCAAGGCCCGCATCCGTCACCCCACGGACAAGGCAGCCTTGGAGTCCTCGGCGCGAGAAGAGGCCGCACGGGCGCGAGAGCTGGCGAAGCTCCAAGAGCAAGCCGCCGAGGAGTCGCACCGCGAATTCGTCGCCAGCGTCCGCGCCGAGGAAGCCGCCGGAGCTGCCGCGTTTCGCGAGGTGCGTCGCGAGTCCGAGGCCCTGGCTGACGCGGCCAATGCCACCATGGAGAGCGCCCGCGCGGCCATGGAGAGCGCCCGCGAGGGAATCGTCAACCGTCTCCTCGGCGGACTGGGCCAGCTGGGCGACCTCATCAACGCGGGCCTGCAAGGGTTTCAAGCGGGTGGTGCCTATGGCGCCATCATCGCCGTGGTGTCGGAGCTGCTCATGCAGTCCGAGGGATTCAAGGGCGTCATCGAGGCCACCAACGGCATCATTCAGCAGGTGGCCGATGCGCTGGGGACGCTCCTGGAGCCGCTCCAGCCGCTCCTGGGCGCCATCTCCCTCGTCATCGACGGCTTGTTCTCCGCGCTGACACCCGTCTTCGAGATGATGGGGAATGCGATTAAGCCTCTCGCGCCGCTGATTGCTCTTGTCGGGCAGCTGCTGGAGGGCCTCGCGCCTCTCTTCGAGCAGATGGGCAAGTTCTTCGTCATGTTGATGGACCCTCTGGGCCAGTTGGTGGGGCCCGTCATGAAGGCCCTGTTTGGCGTGCTCAAGTTCGTGGCCACCGTCATCCTCGCCGTGGCGCGTGCCATCGGCTGGGTGTGGAACCTCATCGTCGGCGCGGTGCAGAAAGTCATCCACGCGTTGAGCAGCCTCATTTCCTGGACGGGCTTTGACGGCCTGGCGCGCTTCGCTCGCAGCCTCGACGGGTTGAAGGTGGACACGGACGCCATGCGTGCCTCGCAAGACGCCCTGGAGGGGACGACGTGGGAGTCGGCCATGGCACGGGCCGAGGAGACGGCGCGAGTGCGCGAGCACACGCAAGCGGTGTCGCGCGCCACCGAAGCGTTGACCAATGTCCCGTCCGCCTGGAAGCGCGCGCTTCGCACCTTCGAGTCGGAGAACGCCCAGGAAGGACCGACGCGTCCGCCCACCCCGACGTCGCCCACGTC
>NZ_JABUMQ010000624.1:0-1899 GCF_013336645.1 Myxococcus sp. CA039A
GTGGAGAGGGCTTGCGCTTCTTGCGCGTTGGTCATGTTCGCGGTGGATGCCGCAAGCTGCCCGATGATCTGATCGAACGGCAGAAATTTGCCGCTGGCATCAGTAACGGATACTCCGAGTTTTTTCAGTTCTGCCGCGGCCTCTTTCGGCGGATCGGTCAGGCGGAGGAGGGCAGCACGTAAAGTTGTACCAGCTTGCTCGCCCTTCATGCCGTTGTCGGCCATGATGCCCGTTGCGGCGGCCAGTTCTTCAAGGGAAATCCCGAGCGCATTTGCGACCGGTGCGGCGTATTTGAAAGCATACTGCAAATCCTGCACGCCCGCCGCAGACGTGTTTGCGGACTTCGCCAAGATGTCCGCCACCTTTGACGCATCGGATGCCTCCATCTGAAATGCATTAAGTGCGCTGGCCACTGTATCAGCCACCAGTGCCATATCTTCACCGGATGCTTCAGCTGCCGCGATTACGCCAGGCATTGCTGCAATGACTTGTTGCGCGTCATAGCCTTTTTGCGCCATCAACTCCATACCAACAGCCACCTCACCGGCACTTTTTGAGGTGCTGGCGCCGAGATCGAGCGCAGTCTGGCGTAGTGCTTCAAGCTCCGCACCTGTTGCCCCGGCAATCGCGGAAACACGGCTCATCTGAGCGTCGAAGTCCATTGCTTTGTTCACAGCAAACCCGAGACCAGCGGCAATTGCGCCGCCGGCAGCGGTAAAGGCTACACCGATCTTGGTTCCGGCGTCTTGGAGTTGTCGCCCCAGGCCGCCCCACGTCTTCTGGAACTCTTTCATTTCCTTCTGAAAATCCGACAGGTCGATACCAAGTCGCACCGCCATTGTGGCGATCGTTTCGCGAGCCATCTCTATATCCACCCCTTTCATGTGGGTTTGCTTTCAAAGTCAAAAAGGAGGCCGTTAGGGGCCCCCTTTCTTTCGGAGTAGGTTCTTCAGTTTTTCGAATTCTCGTTGTTTGTCCTCTTGGGACATCGGCCCCTTTTCCTTGCCGAGCAGTCGCTTGACCGTGACAGGTTTTTGCTTCTTGCTACGTTGCGAGTTGATGATCCATGCGGCGTGAATCGCCAAGCGTTCAAGTTCGCGCTCGCTGCGGAGGTTGTAACCCTCAACCATATCGAGGTATTCCGCAGGCGTCAGCCGCCAAAATTCCCACGGTTTAAGTCCAAACAGCCCGAAGGCGGTCTTTTTCAGTTCTCCCCAGGGGAGCCTTCCGCCTCCGGGTTCATCGAGTTTTTTTCCAAATCATCCGGTGTAACTTCTTTCAGGATTTTGGCGCGCTTCAGCGCCTCCATGACAGGTTTTAAATATTGCATCGGCTGATTGCCTTTCTCGGCTTCTTCTTGCAGCCATTGGCCGACTTGCTGCGGCTGTAGACCGGGGATCTTCCATTTCAGTCCGGCCCAGAGAAAAAGCCGGATTGTGTTAAATCCGACGCTTTGCTCCGAGAAAATCGCGGCTACACCTTTGCCCGTGCGTTCCTCGATTTCGCAAATAGCGTTGAAATCAAAGCGGAGAAGGCGGGTTTTGCCGCCGATCTCCACTTCCACGTATTGTTGGCTCATGGATTATGCCTCCAGTAAATGAATTAGCCTTCCTACTCCATAATCAGAAATGGGGATAGGAAGGCGTTTAAGGGGCCTTTGTCACAGTTGTCAATGCGCCTGTTCCGGTCAGCGTTACACTGAGGGTCACAGCATCATCAACCGGGACGCCGACTTCAAAGCTGGTGATGTATGCCGTGCCTTTGTAGCCTTTTCCGGTCGATACGTCCTTCGGATACAGGACAACCGTTAAAGGCAAATTCCCGAACAGGGCATCTTCCAGATCAGTCTGAGATGTGTCGTCCGGAACGTAGAGCAGCTCCGCATCCACGGTCCAGCTA
>NZ_JABUMQ010000625.1:0-1897 GCF_013336645.1 Myxococcus sp. CA039A
GCTCATGGTGCGGGTACATGCCTACCTCAACGCGCGGAATGCACAGCGCTCTGCCTGTCCATCCCTGCGCCGAGCCGACCTCAGGCGTGCCTCCTGACGTCGTGCGAGAATCGAGATCGTTGGTTTAAGAGGCGGATGCTCTTCCAATGAGCTACGGAGGCATATTGCCGCCACCCCCATGCGAGCAGGTGGCGTGCATTCACCACGACGATTCAGTTGTCAGGGAGCTGGAACTGTCAGGTTGACCGGAGGGATTCGAACCCTCTTCCCCGGGGTCACATCCCGGTGGCTCACCATTCGCCTTCGGCCAACATGGAGTCGGGGTACCCGGAGTCGAACCGGGATCACCCGCTTATCAAGCGAGTGCTCTGCCTTTGAGCTATACCCCTGGAAAGATGTCTGGGTTTGGGTGAGGCGGACCCTGCTCGTGTGGAGCATGGGGACGCTGGGAGTTGAACCCAGCAGGCCCTGTCGGGCTCGGGCTCTACAGGCCCGCGCGTCTGCCGTAACGCTCTACGTCCCCTGGAGGAGTGGAGGCCCGAAAGCCGAGAGGCCGGGTCCCCTGGATGGGAGCCCGGCCTCTGCGTGGCTTGGCGCGTCGATGACGAAGCGCGAGCGTCAGCAGGGTACGGGCGGATGGCCGTGAAGGTGGCCGAATCCCACGTTGCGAATCGAGCCGGTGCTCGAGAAGGAGCAGGAGGCGGCGTCGAACTGGGGCCAGAGGTTGTTTCGATAGCTGTGCTTCGCCTTGCTCGACTGCATCGTCACCGTCTTCATGGTCACCGCTCCTTTCTGGGGGAATCTACGGCGGTTGATTTTCATCCCTGACAAGCGCCGCGATTGTTTCTTGTCGCGGCGTCGATTCCCACGAACGTCTGGAAGAAGCGCTCGGAGTCCAGGGCCACCGAGATGAACGTATGCGTACCCTGCGCAAGCTCGGCTCCCCACTCTCCGCGCTGGCGCACCATCTCCACTTCCGCCCAGGTGATGATTTCGGGGTCGATGGCCGCGCATGCGGCGATGGGGTCGTGCAGGAGTTTGCCTTCGGGGCGCTGCGCCAGGTAGCGCTCCATGGCCTCGAAGATGAGCCCGAGCCCCGGTGTCGTCGAGGCATAAGGCCGCATGTGCTCGTGAAACGGGCCGTCGTAGGCCAGGCCATGGGTGACGTTCTTGGACACCAGTTCGCGTCGGCCCACGCGGTCCGAGGACAGGGCCAGCAGTGCGCCCTTGGGGTCTCCGTTGAAGTTGAAGGTCGGACAGGTTCGCCGGCCCTCGAACTTGGGTAGCCGGTGCTCGGGTGGAACCACGTTGTCGCCCGCGAAGCCGCCCTGCGCCACCCACCGGTGCAGCTTGATGTCCGGGTGAAGCTCCAGCAGCAATCGCAGATTCTGGAGCGGCGCACCCGTGAGCAGTGTTGCCTCGGGGAACCGCCCGAGCACGAGCGCCAGCACCTCGTGCGCCAGGGCATCCGGAGCGGAGGGAGGTAGTTGCCCCAGCCATTGGGTGTGGAATGCCGAAAGGCTCTCTTTCTCCGCCGCCGGATTGCGCGCACCCACGGGCACGTCACTCCTGCCGGCACGTGCGAGCAGGTGTCGCACCATCCCCACCTGTGCCAGCGTGCCGGGTGTCACGGTCACCGCGCGCAGCGCGACGGCGGGATGGGTGGCCAACAGGCAGAGCGTGAGCGCGTCGTCCGGATCGCTCGTTTCCATGTCGAAGAGAATGTCCTGGGCCATTGGCGTCCCTGAGTAGAGAGAGGCGGGGTGTCCCCCCCCTGTGTCAGGGAAGAAGTCGCCTCGGCTGAGATGCCGAGCTGACCACCCGAAGGGGGCGAGTGCAGGCGGTTGAAGTGCCGTACACAGACGCATTCAAGGCGCAGATGGTGAAGCGGATGGTG
>NZ_JABUMQ010000626.1:0-1895 GCF_013336645.1 Myxococcus sp. CA039A
TTTCTAAACAATTTGCATATAATCAAAACTGTCTAGTTTCCTTAGTCGGTGTTCCGCTTTTTGCGGCCCGGCTTTTTTGTTTGTAAACTGTCGATATCCCGGCAAATCTCATGTTGCCAATCCACGTCGTTGGTCATGCTGGCCATGAGCGAGAAGTTCTTTAGAAGCGCCTGCGTCCAGCAATGGTTTACTATCCAGTCGAGGCAAAGATCGAGTTCTCTTTGTTGCACCGGGTCCAAGCCGCGAGCCTTTTGTGTTACCCGCAATTGAGCGATGCGCTGAATGATCGGGCTGTCGCTTATTCCCACAAGGACCACCACCCATATGCTGCCAATACGCCGAGAGCGATCACGCACCACGGAGCCACATTATTGCGCCATTCCTGCAGTTTGGCCTCCCTGCGAATCCGTAACGCCTCGTCTTTGATCTTTACCATTTCCTGCTTTGCTTGGGTCAGGGCTTCGTCGTGCGGTTGGCCTGCTTGGATGTAACCCCGATATAGCCGGACGGTTTGCATTGCTGCCCATTCGCCGGTGCAGCTGGTACCCTCTACGGCTTCCTGTAAAATTTCTTCTCGGATGTGCTCCATGTAGCCATCTCTCCTTTTCGGTTTGTTGGTACAGTTTATGCACGGTTAACCGTGAAGTTGCATGTCCAACCGTGAAAATATAATTTTTTCTTTATTCGGCAAAACCTCTGATATTTCTTCAGAGGAAACGACAAAGGTGGTTGTGGAAGTAAATATCTAAAGGGAGTTGATCCACTTGAATTGTATTTGCCATATCAAGACTATCGCCACTCGGTTAGATGTAACGCAGTTGGAAATTGCTGAAGCTCTAGGCGTCAGCCGTAATACCATTACCGATTTATCACGGAACAAAAGTCTTCCGAACCTAGCTTTGGCCTATAAGATCGTGGACTTCTTTAATGCGCGGGCAAAAGAAAAAGGGATGGATATTCGGTGGACCGTTGAAGATATTTGGGAGCGGACAACGGAGCATGAAAAAGCCCCCGATTAGGTCAGGGGCTTTACGAGAATGGGTTCAACTTACTTCAATTCAATTTTTGTAGAAACTTCAGCGCCTAAACTCTTCAAATCATCGCCAAACGGACCGGCGATAAAGTATTCTATGTTCGTAATTGCAGCCAAGTCGCTTTTGGTTTCGAAAACAATATTCCCTTTCTTGATGACCTTGCCCATAAATTCGCCATCTACATGGTCAGAATGAATTAAGGCAGTTTCGATTTGTTCCTTGGTGTTAAGCACAAGTTTTCCCTGTGTCGGGTGCCAGTTTACTTTTTGGTCTGATGTATTTTCAACCTCTACGGCCAGCACAACGGCGCTGACGGGTTTGGAATACTCCATCTTCTTGTACGCCGGGTCAAGCGTTACTTTTGTAATTTTCATTTTCATTGGACCGCTAGACAGTTCTTTGCTCACGTCAAAACTCTTTACCAAACTGCTTTGCGCCTTTCCGATCAGAACGGTTTCCGTTTCGCCATCCCAACCAATCTCGACGCCTAGGGCTTCGCCAACGGCTCGCACCGGCAAGTAAGTAGAACCCTCGTATGTAATCGGATAGAGTGGCTTGCCCTCCTGGTCCTTGGCCTGCCATGCTTTGCCGTTCAATTGGATTTTGACGCCCATGTTCAGATAAGCCTTGATCTCCTCCAGGTTCGACGCCGCAAACGCGCCTACGGACATGGAAACTGCTACAATCGCTGAAACGAGCCCTGCTGTGACAAACTTCTTTTTCACCCTAAAACCCTCCTCGAAATTGGCAATATAATCCTTTTGTTATACGCAGGGCATAGAGAAAAGTTTCCAAAAACAAAAAAATCCCCGTCAGCCGAATAGGCCAGCGGGGGTTCGTCATTAAACCTCAACTCCGTTA
>NZ_JABUMQ010000627.1:0-1873 GCF_013336645.1 Myxococcus sp. CA039A
CCCTCCCCCCGCCCGAGCCGGAGGACGTCCGCCACGCGCTCGACGGAGACCTGCTGCACGAGACACCGGAGCTGGCGGCGTGGCTCCCACCGGAGTCCATCACCAGGCGCCTGCTCGCGAAGTTGGACGAGGTGGTGGTCAGCCCCCTGGCGCTCAGCGACGTACAGCGCCAGGACCAGCTCCAGGGCGCGGTGCGCACGGTGACGCAGGAGTACTTCACCCCCGACATGTCCCGTCGCTACGCCCTGCGGCTGTGGAGAATGGCGGACTTCTTCGAGCGGACCGGGAGGAAGCGCGAGGCCGAAGTCGCCCGGGGTGAGGCGCGGCGCCTCTTCCACGGCGCCACGCAGCCCTTCTCCCGCTTCGCCGAGCATCTCTTCGAGAAGGTGGTCGGGCTGGTCGCCGCCGCTGGAGCCCGCGAAGAGGCCGCCCGGCGAGCTGGGGGGGCCCCTGGCGCCAGTGCGCCCTCGCCCGCGGAGGCCGCCCCCACCCAGGAGCGGCGCAGCCCCGGCGGCCTCATCCTCCCCTGAGCCCTGGGGAGGATGGGCCCTGCCGAGTCCTTCAGTCTGGCGAGACGCGGGCGCGCAGCAGCAGGTCCAGGTTCTCCTGCTCCCAGGCCTGGGCCCGCGTGTAGTCGTGGAAGCGCTTCTCGTGCTCGATGAGCTCCGGCGGGTGGATGCAGCGCCGCCCGTCGTCGCCCTTCCTCGTCCGGTAGATGTGGTGGAGCATCTCGTGGAAGACAATCCACTCCACGAAGTAGCGGGGCACCACCGGCTGGTCCAACGCCGGATGGATGCGGATGACCTTGGAGTCCGCCGAGTAGGAGCCCATCTTGATGCTCTTGCGGGGCCCCTTCACCCGCGGCGCCGGGCCGTAGGTGATGGCCGCATCGATGCGACGGGTGCTGAAGTACCGCTCGTTGAGCCGCTCGAAGATGCGCTCCAGGTCGTGGTGCTGACCCAGGGGCTCCAGCCGGATGCGCTTGCGCATCTGCGCCGGAGACAGCCGCCGGATGTACATCTTGTTGCGCTCGATGTAGCGGTCCAACAGCGTGCTCGCCTCCGGGTCCCCTTTGCGCACGAAGCTGGCCAGGGCCTGCACGACGTCATCCGGCGCCGCCAGGAACATGTGGTGCAGCCGCAGCCGCCACATCGCCCGGTGACGTTGGAAGGTCAGCATCGTGTGCGTGTTGTCGTGGACCTCCACCGCCACCTTCGCGCGTAAGCGCGTGCGGAGGCGGCGTTCGAGCACGCGTCTCCAAACCTTCACGAGCCGGTTCGGTTCTGGTGCGACAGGCTGCTGTCGCACTACCCGTCCGGCCGTGTAACTCCTCTTCGTCACGATGTTTTTCTGCTTCTTGAGGCGCGCCATGGAGCGCCGGATTCTACGGCCCCGTCTGACATGCGCAATGCGCGCGCGCCTCGGAAAAGCTAGGAAATCCAACGACTTAAGGGCACTCAAGCCCACCCAGTCCCACTTGTCCGATTCGGGGGGAGCACGGCCCATACGGGCAAGTGCCCGTCCGGACTAGCGCCGGACCTTGCAGGGGACCTGGAGCACGAGCGGCCCCGGGGTCGCCTGCTCGATGAGGTAGGGTATTGCCCCCCGAGGTGCGCGTCGTCCGGGGCAGTCGTAGGCCACCTTGATGAGGCCGGGCGGCAGGGCCAGGAGCCGGTTGACGGGCAGCCGCTCGCCCCCCTCCTGGCGAAGGATGGTCTTCGCCGGGGCCTCGAACCGCACCTCGACCAGGGAGGGAGCTGGCGGAGGAAGGCCGGAACCGCCGTTCGCCGTGCCGCCGGGAGCCGCCGCCGCCACTGCCGGGTCCGGAGTCGAGGGCACGGGCGACGGAGGGGCGGCCGCCTCGGGGGCGGTC
>NZ_JABUMQ010000628.1:0-1869 GCF_013336645.1 Myxococcus sp. CA039A
CCACCCGCCCCGCCCCGCACACCACGACGTGGCCCTTCATCGTCTCGGTGACCACTTCAATCCACTCCTTGTCGTTCTTGTGCCGGGCGAAGAAGAGGTAGGCGAAGCGCACGACGCCGTCCGCCACCAGGGCGATTCCCGCCGGGGGAATCACGACGTTCAAAAGCTCGATGAGCCAGTCGTGCACGTAGGGCAGCGACGGCTGGCCATAGAGCAGGAAGTAGACGTGGTGCAGGGCCTCGCCGAAGGAAATCGGGTCCCCGTCCGCTCCCCTGTAGCGCCAATGGAACATCAAGGGCCCCACCACGAACAGGGCCACGGCCAGCCCCATCGTGGTGCGGAAGCGTCGCAGCAGCGCGCGCAGATATCGGACGTTGGCCCGGAAGTGCCGGCGGGAGCCCACCATGGTCGCGGACCCTACTACGACGCCGGGGTGATGCCCGTCTCGGCCGCGTTCCGCGCCCGCCGCCGCTCCACCAACCACACCAGCAGGACGCCCAGCTCGTAGCAGAGCAACATGGGCCCCGCCATCAGCGACAGGTTCACCACGTCACCCGTCGGGGTGATGATGGCCGCCGCGATGAGGCACACCACGAAGGCGTGGCGCTGGTACTTGAACAGCCACTTCGACTGCACCACGCCCACCACGCCGAGCAGCGCCATCACCAGCGGCAGCTCGAAGATGATGCCGAAGGCGAGGATGAGCAGCAGCACCAGCGACAGCTGCTCGTGCATCGTCAGCATGGGCCGCGTCCACCGCGCCGCCTCGTGCCGCGCCTCGCCCGCGGACAGCTCCTTCTCCAGCTTCCACAGGCCGGACAGCTCCTCGGTGCGCGTGGGCGCCACGCCCGCCAGCAGGCTCGCCGCCTCGTCCATGGCCACCGACGCCGCCGCGTAGTCCTGCTTCGCGTAGGCCGTCACCGCCACCACCTTCTTCTCCACCGCCTGCCGCAACACGCCGCGCGACTGGACGCCGTAGCCGTCCGCCGCCGCGTCCACCAGCTTGCCCAGTCCGGCCAGCCGGGACTTCAGCTCCACGGACTGCGAGGGCGCCCGCTCGGGGGCCGGTGACTGACCTTCTCCATCCGCGCGCAGCGAAGCGCTGGTCTCCTTCGCCAGCGCGCCCGCCCGCTCCGCGTCGCCCACGCGCAGGAAGCGCAGGGCGTCATCCGCGCGCAGTCGGGCCGTGTCCAGCCGCTGCTCCAACGCGAGCGTCTCCTCCTCGTTGAGGAGGAACTTGAACATGGAGGGCAGCACCGCGAAGTAGCAGAAGCACGCGCCCGCGATGAAGGCGAGCGAGCCGAACATGACGAAGGGCGCCGCGTAGCGCCGCTCCTCCGGGAAGAGGCCGGGCGAGACGAAGCCCCAGATCTGCCAGAGGATGACGGGCGTGGTGAGGAAGATGCCGCAGTACACACCCACCTTCATCAGGACGTTCAGCTCCTCGATGCCGGACGTGTAGATGAGGGCGCGGTTGCCCTCCGGGAGCGCGTCCAGCACCGGCCGCATCAGCACGCCGAAGATGGGCTTGGCGAACAACAGCGACACCGTCCCCAGGATGAAGACGGCCAGGGTGCACTTGAAGAGGCGCCCGCGGAGCTCCGACAGGTGCTCCATCAAGCTCATCCGCAGGTCGGAGTCAGCGGCAGTCTGGGAACTCAGGGGTCAGCTCCGTTTCGGCGCGTTGCGCGCCACGGTTCCAGGCAGCGGCGCGAGGCGGGGCAGGCCATCCGCGCCCACGCTCTCGGCGGCGTCGGAAGAAGGGGTGGAGGAAGGCGTCTCGGTGGGCGCGACGGGCTCGGAGACGGCCGTGGGCGCCCCAGGCTCGGACACGGGCGAGGGCTCGGGGAGGTCCACGCCATCCAGGCC
>NZ_JABUMQ010000629.1:0-1859 GCF_013336645.1 Myxococcus sp. CA039A
GGTGGCGGCAGTATGGCCCAGGCGGGGGTCGGGGCCCAATGCACTCGGCGCGGAATGCAGCGGGACTCATCCGGGGGTGCTACGGTCCCGCGCCGTGGCCCTGAGCGACGGATTGGAAGCGCGGGTTGACCGGCTGGAGTTGCCGTTCAACGAGTATGGCGTGGACCCGTACGGAATCTCCAAGAAGCACGTGAGGGACGCGCTGCGCCTCTTCACGCTCATCTACCGGTATTACTTCCGGGTGCGCTGCCATGGCATCCACCACATCCCCGCCCGAGGCCGCGGGATGCTGGTGGGCAACCACTCCGGCGGCGTGGCGGTGGACGGCGCCATGGTGCTGACGTCCACCATGTTGGAGATGGACCCGCCCCGCCTGTCGCAGGGCATGGTGGAGCGCTTCCTCCACAAGTTCCCCGTCTCCTCGCTCTGGGCCAGCCGCACCGGCCAGTTCACCGGGCTGCCCGAGCATGCGAAGCGGCTCTTGGAGGATGACCGGCTGTTGATGATCTTCCCGGAGGGCGCGCGCGGGACGGCCAAGCTGTATCCGGACCGGTACTCGCTGGTGGACTTCGGCACGGGCTTCGTGCGGCTGGCGTTGCAGACGCGCTCGCCCATCATCCCCTTCGCGTTCCTGGGCGGAGGCTCGGCCATCCCCACGGTGTTCAACGCGTACACGTTGGGCAAGCTGCTGGGGGTGCCGTACATCCCGCTGACGCCGTACCTGCTCCCGTTGCCGTTGCCGGTGCAGTTGGAGATTCACTATGGCGAGCCGCTCGTCTTCCACGGCACCGGGGACGAGGACGACCACGTCATCGAGGGGTATGTGGCGAAGGTGAAGGAGCGCATCGCGGGTCTCATCGAGCTTGGCCGGGCGGGGCGACAGCACCGCGGGCTGGCGAGGAAGCTGCTGCCATGAGGGTGCTCATCCCGGGTATCGCCGGAGGTATCGCGCGCAAGCTGGCGCTGCGGCTGAAGCTCGCTGGCCACGATGTGGCGGGGGTGGACATCCGCCCATGGGAGAACGCGCGGGAGGCGGGCATCGAGGTGTTCCGGGGTGACGTGCGCAAGCGCGTGGCCGAGGACGTCTTCCGCCGCTGGCGCCCGGAGGCGGTGGTGCACATGGCCACCGTCACGGCCTTCACGGTGCCGGGGGCGGAGCGGGGGCGCATCAACCTGGATGGCACCAAGGCGGTGTTCGACCACTGCGCGACGCACGGGGTGAAGCAGTTGCTCTTCGTGGGACGGCACACGTTCTACGGGGCCGCGCCGGACTCGCCGCTGTACCACTCCGAGGACGAACCACCGCGCGCGCTGGAGGCCATCCCTGAACTGGCGGACCTGGTGGCCGCCGACCTGTACGCGGCCACGGCGCTGTGGCGACTGCCGGAGGTGACGACGGGGGTGCTGCGGCTGCCGTACACCCTGGGCGCGCCGGGCACGGGGACGCTGGCGTCGTTCCTGAAGGGCCGGCGGGTGCCGTTGGTGCTGGGGTATGACCCGCTGTTCCATGTGATGCAGGAAGAGGACGTGGTGACGGCGTTGCAGCTCGCGCTGGAGAAGAAGGTGCGGGGCATCTTCAACATCGCCGGGCCCGCGCCGATTCCGCTCTCGGTCATCGTCCGGGAGACGGGGCGCACGGGGGTGCCGTTGCCTTCGAGGGTGTTGTCGTTCCTCCTGGGGCGGGCGGGTTTCCCTCGACTGTCGGTGGGGGCGCTGGACCACCTGCGTTATCCCATCGTCGTGGACAACCGGCGCTTCCTGGAGGCGACGGGCTTCGAGTTCCAGCACAGCGTGGCGGACACGCTGCGCCTCTACCGCGAGGCGGCGCCGGTGCCCGTGTCGGGGGGACTGCTCTAAGG
>NZ_JABUMQ010000062.1:0-39687 GCF_013336645.1 Myxococcus sp. CA039A
CGTACACCAGCGCGCCCTGTCGCTCACGCAGCTGTGTCGCCGCGTCCAGCAGCCACAGGAACCCCGCAGACGCCACGCCGCACACCACCCCCACCAACGCCCCGAGCACCAACCACTGCCCCAGCACTCGCGCTCCTCCCGTCCACCTCACCGCGCCTCCCTCCGAGACTGTTGAAACATCGTGAAACACCGCGTCATACGTCGCGGCGCGTCAGGAATCAGACAACCCAAGGGCGCGACACTTTGGGTTCCATGCAATCCGCGAATTCTGACTGCTCGCGTTATTCCAGTTTGCGGGTGATTCGCGAATCGACGGCGTGTAGCGTTCGGTTTCCCCCTACATTCCCCCAGCGGGAAGAAAAGAGAGCGGGCATGTCCTTCCGTCGCAATGGGCTGTCCTTCGTCGCCGTTGTCGCGGCCGCCACGGTGAGTGGTAGCGCGATGGCGAGCACCATCAACCAGAACACGTCGTGGACCATCGACCGGTCCACGTCCACGACGAAGTATCGCGTCGTGGCTTACGGCGACTCCATCTATGCGGGCTACAACGGTGGCATCGGTGGCGTTGCGCGCCGCGCGGCCCCCGTTGTCCAGGGCGAGTACCTGGCGAAGCTGTGGAACACGGACATCGAGGTCATCCGCCGCACGAAGTCCGGCGCGCGGGCCGACGACATCTACAACAACAAGATTGTCTCCGAGCGCTCGTACATGCAGACGGCCAACACGCGCGCCGTGATGTTCGAGATGTGCGGCAACGACTACCTGCAGGCGCGCAGCGCCTTCACGGACCAGACGGGCACCTGTAACTACAGCGGCCTGGAGGCGGCGCTGGCGGCCTGCACCACGTACACGGAGAGGGCCATGCAGGCCATCAACCAGTACGCGACCTCCGCCAAGGTCAAGATTGTCTCCAACATCTACTACCCGGGCTTCGCCGCGGACAACGTCCAGACGGCCTGCAAGGACTCGGCGACGGGTGCCACCATCAACAAGCAGGTGAAGTTCCTCCCCCTGCTGGCCCGCAGCAACTGGCGCACCTGCAACCTGGCGGCGCGGTACGGCTTCCAGTGCGCGGACTCCTTCGCGGAGATGATGGGCGCGGACTACGACTCGAACGGCGACGGCCAGGTGGACTCGGCCGCCCTGCGCTACGTCGCGGGTGAGACGGAGGATGCGTATGTCGCTCGCATCACCGGCGCGCTGCGCTCCACGCTGCGCGACGCGAACACGCACTTCGTCAACGCCAGCACCAGCTACGACTACATCCAGTCGGACAACACCCACCCGACGTACTTCGGCACCACCATCAGCGTGAGCATCTTCTCCGGCTCGGGCTCCGGCACGGGCGCGCCCCAGTTCACGGACGCACAGGTGGTCGACGGCAAGAACCCCGAGTGGAACAAGACGGGCCACGAGCGCATGGGCTGGGAGAGCGCCCGCTTCAACCCCACCGCTCCCTGATGCTCGCACCCGCGTCGGGCGGGTGAGCTTCACCTCGAGGCCTCCGACTCTCGCGAAGAGTCGGGGGCTTCGTCGTTTCCGGCGCCGCTCATGTCACATCAGGAAGCGCGACGCGGTGAAGGCCATGATGCCCGCGTAGTACCCGAGCCGGCAGAGCCACTCGACGCCCCTGCGCACGCCCCGCGTCCACGACGGCGTGAAGCGCGCCGCCGCCAGCGACACCAGCTCCGCCACGCCCCGCCAGAAGCACGCGATGAGCAGCAGGCTCAGCGTCACCGGCGCGTAGTAGCGACCGAACGAGAGCAGATAGGCCTTCAGCCCGTTGAGCTGGTACTCGCCGAACGGACCGCCGAAGGCGATGTACTGGTGCGCTCGGAAGAAGATGCCCGCGGGCACGAGCGGGAAGACGACGAGCTTGAGCACCAGGTGATACCAGCGCTTGCGCCACAGCTCCCGGCGCGCCCGCCCGTAGCGGACCAGCGGGTGTGTCACCGCGGCGCCCAGCGAGCCCTCGCGTCGAGCGAGCGCCTCCAGGAGCGGCACCGCGTCCTCGGCCTCCAGGCCGTAGCCGAGCGCGCGCCCTGACTTCAGGCGCAGCGTCAGCCCGGGCCCAGGGAGTGGCAGGCGCCAGGGACGCACGGACTCCACGGCGTCGAGCGGAATCTCCAGCCGGGCGCCGTCGCGCAGCGTGAGCGTCAGGGTGCTGGCGCCCACCTCCAGCGTGGCGCGGGCGCGCGAGCGCAGCACGGCCACCAGGGCCACGGGCAGACCTCCGCCCAGGACGAGGCTCCAGACGAGGGGCTCGGCCTTGAGCGTCTCCGCGCCCTCGAGGATGTCCCACAGCAACCAGGCGGTGAAGAAGAGCAGGCTGCCCACGGTGACGAAGCGGGCCGACATCGCCACGCCGCGTCGCGCGGTCGTCCAGGCGTGGAGCGTGAAGCGCTCGGGCTCGACGGTGGGCGAAGCCGTGGGCGGCGGCGCGCTGACAGGGAGGGTGTCGACGGAAGGGGAACTCATGGCGCGAGGGGCGGGGAGTGGTCGCCGGGAGTGGCCACATTGCCTCGGCGAGAGGGTGTCCGTAGCATACGCAGCGCGGAGGTCTCACGGCGAGCATGCGGCCGCAGCACCCATCCCCTGAACGGCGTGTCGACCGTGACGGCGTCACCCATGTCGCCCCGACTCGCTCCTCCCCTGGAGGCGGTGTCGCGCGGTGGCTGGTGGGCGGCGCGCTCGTCTTCACCGTGCTGTGCATCGCGCTGAGCGCGTGGCTGAGCGCCTCCGACGTGGAGGTGGAGGACACGCCCTATGTCGAAGCCCCGCCGCCGCCCGTCACCGCGCCTGAGCCCGTGGTGGCGCGCGCGCCCGTGCGCAGGCCGCCGGCGAAGGAGCCGCTGCTGGGGGATTCCACGCCCGTCATGGGGGAGCCCACCGCCCCGCCCGCGCCCGCCACGGAGCCCGACGTGCCCTCTTCCGGCCCCACGGGGATTCAGCTCTATCGCCCCGGCACCAAGCCGCTCAAGCGCGGCCTCGTCGTGCCCGAGGGCTTCGAGCTGCCTCCCGGCTACGTGCGCCACTACCAGTCCACGGACGAGGGTGAGCGCGTGGAGGCCATCCTGATGTTCCATCCGGACCACCAGCCCGTGGATGCGAACGGGCAGCCGCTGGAGATTCCAGAGAATCGCGTGGTGCCCGAGGAACTGGCGCCCCCAGGCATGCCCGTGCGCATGCTGGAGCTGCCGAAGTCCGACGAGTCCAAGGACACGCCTTGAAGATGCTGGGGCGTGAGGAGGCGTCATCCGGCCGGCGCTTCTCCGGGGGCCTGGGCGCCGTCCTCGCCACCACCCTGGCGCTGTGGGTGTTCTCGCTGCTCCGGATGCCGTGGACCCTGCTCGGCTGGGTGGCGCTGGTGCCGTGGCTGGTGGTGGTGGACCGGGCCCGCTCCTCGCGCGAGGCCCTGTTGCTGGGCGCGGGGCTCAGCGTCACCTTCAGCGCCGCCGTCCTCGGGTGGTTTCCGGGCGCGCTGCAGTCGTATTCGGGCGCGCCGCTGTGGCTGTGCTGGCTGTTGATGCTGCTCCTGGCGCCGGTGTTCCAGCTCCAGTTCCCTGTCACGGCGCTGGCGCGGCAGTTGGCGCGGCGCGCGGTGGGGAATCGGGCCGGGTGGTTGCCGCCCATGGTGAGCGTGCTGGTGTACGTGGGCGTGGAGTGGCTCGCGCCCAAGCCCTTCGCGGACACGCTGGGGCAGGGCTTCGTCTACTCGGAGCGACTGCGGCAGTTCGCAGACGTCGCGGGCGCGCCCGGGCTCACGCTGGCGCTGCTGTTCGTCAATGAGTGTGTGTTCGCGATGGGGCGCGCGTTCAGGACGCGCGGGGCTCCGGGCGCGCTGAAGCCCCTGGTGGCGGCGGTGGCGCTGGTGGTGGTGATGCTGGGCTATGGCTCCTTCCGCCTCGCCCAGTATGTGGTGGAGCGGAGCACACAGACGGCGCTGGTGGTGGGCGCGGTGCAGGCCAACATCATCAACTACGAGAAGCTCAAGGCGGAGCACGGCACCTACGAAGTGGTGCGGATGATTCTCGACACGCACTACGCGCTGTCGGACTCGCTGCTGCGCGAGGCTCCTCTGGATGTGCTCATCTGGCCGGAGACGGTGTACCCGACGCCCTTCGGCGTGCCCAAGAGCGAGGCGGGCGCGGAGCTGGACGCCGAGATTTCCGCCTATGTCGCCGCGCGGAACGTGCCGCTCATCTTCGGCTCGTATGACGTGGAGGGCGGAAAGGAGTTCAACGCCGCCATGTTCCTGTCACCGGGAGACAAAGAAGGAGAGGCCCCGACGCGCAAGGTGTACCGCAAGTCGAAGCTCTTCCCGTTGACGGAGTGGGTGCCGGAGCTCATCGACTCTCCGGGCCTGCGCGAGTGGCTGCCGTGGACGGGACGCTGGTCGCCGGGCGCGGGGCCGCGAACGGTGCTGTTGAAGCGGCGCGACGGGCGGATACTCAGGGTGGCGCCGCTCATCTGCTACGACACCCTCTTCCCCTCCTATGTCGCGGACGAGGCGACTGCCACCGCGGACCTGCTGCTCACGCTGTCGAATGACTCGTGGTTCGGGGGCACGCCCGGGCCCAGGCTGCACCTCACGCACGCGGTCTTCCGCAGCATCGAGACGCGCCGGCCCCAGGTGCGGGTGACGAACTCGGGCGTCTCCGCGCTCATCGACGACACGGGCGAAATCCTGACGGAGATTGGCGATGGCCAGCGCGGCACCGCCGTCATGCGCGTGCCCTGGCACACCGCGGGTTACTTCCTGGCGCGGAGGTGGGGCAATTGGCTGGGGCCCGTGGCGCTGGTGATGGCGGTGGCGCTGCTCGGCGGCGCGGTGCTCGGTGGACGGGGCGAGCGGTACTGACGCGGCGGCGCGGTGCTCGGTGGACGGGGCGAGCGGTACTGACGCGGCGGCGCGGTGCTCGGTGGACGGGGCGAGCGGTACTGACGCGGCGGCGCGCGGGTCATCGGAGGTGTTGCTCGCGACGACGCTCGCGGACTGCATGGTGCCCATCGCGGGCCGTGACGGGGTGAGGCCGTCGCGGAGAGGGGCCACCGCCGAAGCGGCTCTGCTCGCTCCAGGACAGTTCGCCACCCGACAGCGCGTCTGCGTGACACATCCTCGCGGCGGTGCGCGGCTGGCCGTTGTCGGCCCGCACCTCCGGAATTAGACGCTCCGAGCAGGCAGTTCTCACCCTGGAGCGCTCGCGCAATGATTGTCGGCCGGAGGCTCTCCTGGCACATCATCCTCCGCTACACGGGCATCCCCGTGGCCGTGCATGTCTTCTTCGCCCTGGCCATCGTCGTGGGCTATCGCGTGTTCGGCGCGTCCTGGATGGCGGTACCCACGATGCCCATCTCCGTGCTCGCCGCGGCGCTGGGCGTGCTGCTCGCCTTCCGCAACAACTCCGCCTACGACCGTTGGTGGGAGGCCCGCACGCTGTGGGGCGGCGTGGTGAACTGGTCTCGGACCTTCGCTCGTCAGGTGCTCACGCTGCTCCCCCGGCCCGGACGCCAGCCGGGTGACGAACTCACGGAGCTGGAGCTGGCCGCGGTGCCCTCGCGCCTGCTGCGCAGCGCGGTGGACCGCCCCAGTGCCCTGCTGACGGTGCGCGGCACGCGGGCGAGCGACGGCGCGGTCCGAGACAGGTTCGGTCAGGCACGGGTGCCCTCCGGGGCGCGCGACACGTCGGGCGAGGTCGCGGTGCTCGGAACTCCGCTCCAGGCCCAGGGCGAGCCGCGCGGCGTCATCACCCGCATGGTCGAAGACATCACCGAGGACGCACGCGAGCTGGTCTACGCGCAGATGGGCTTCGTACACGCGCTGCGCTGTCATCTGCGCCGTCAGGACCCGCTGCCGGAGATTGTCGCCTTCTTCCGGCCCGACGTCATCGACGCCCTGCGCGAGGAGCACAACGTCCCCTCCGCGATTCTGCTGTGGATGGCGACGCGCCTGCGCCGCATCTACGGCCAGGTGTCAGACCCGCAGAAGGTGCTGTTCCTCCACGTGACGATGGACCGGACACTGACCGAGATGACCAACCTGCTGGGCGCCTGTGAGCGCATCAAGAACACGCCGCTGCCGCGCCAGTATGACAGCCTGCTGTTCGCGATGACGCGCGCCTACCTGGTGCTGCTGCCGCTCGGTGTCGTGGAGGAGCTGGGCTGGCTCACTCCGGCCGTCACCGCCATCATCGCGTTCCTGTTCATCGGCCTGGACGCCGTCGGGCGGGATATCGAGACACCGTTCGAGGACGACCTCAGCGACACGCCGATGACGGCCCTCAGTCGGACCATCGAAATCAACCTGCGACAGATGCTCGGGGAGACGGAGCTTCCCCAGCCCGTGCAACCCAAGGACGGCCTGCTCTACTGAGGCCGCGAGCTTCTCGAATGGGCCCTGTCAGTGTGGCGCGGTCCGCTCCGGGTGCGCGCGTTGCGGAGGGTGCTGGCGGGGCGTATACCCGCGGCATCGTGTCTGGACTGTCGCGTCTCCTCACGCTCGTGCTGCTCCTCGGCTGGCAGGTCGCCGCCAGCGGTGTGGCGGGGCTGGGGCACTACTGCGAGAAGCAGGTCCAGACGCGCGCTTCCAAGTGCCGCTGCCATGAGCACTCGAAAGCGGACTCCTCCCACGCGGACTCCCACGGTCAGCCGACGCTCCAGTGGGACTGCTGCGAGGAGCCACACTGGGACCTGCCTGCTCCCACCGAGGGCAGTGTCTCCAGTGCCAGTCCCTTCGTCGCGCCGCCCGTCGCCGTGCCGCCGGTCGCCTGGCTGCCGCTCAAGGCGCCCGAGTGGGGCTCGCAACGCTCCCTGTCCCTCTGGAACATGCCCCCGTCACAGGGGCCTCCTGTCTTCCTCCGCATTCGCACGCTGCTCCTCTGAGCGCTCCGGCGCACGGGGCTGGCTCGTGGTGTGTCCTCGGTTCCTGTCGAGGCCCACGACTCACGGCTCCGTGCCCTGGGCGAGGTCGCGTCCCCGTGTCTCGGGGCACGCGCGCCCTCGCCTCCGGAACGCATTCAGGAGCCGTGTGCGCGAGGTCTGTCGCTCCGGCATGCCGTCAGCCCGCCTTCAGTAGAGCGAGACCATGGACATGATTTGGGAGTTGATGATTGGCACCGTGCTGTTGACGCTGCTCATCGTGGTGATGACGCCCGCGATGTGGAGCTCGAGAATCAGCCTGCGCGAGAAGCCCAAGGAGCACGAGAAGCACACCAAGCCCGACGCGTGAGGCTTGCTTCGAGGACGCGGCCACGTGGAGCGAAGTGGCCGCGTCCCTCGCGTCAGGGCACTAGAGCTTGCCGGCCTTCAGCTCGTCGACCAGGTGCGCGCTGGCTCGCACGGCGAGGGCCATCATCGTCAGCGTGGGGTTCTGCGGCCCCTGTGAGGGGAAGCTCGCGCCGTCCATGACGAGGAGGTTGGGTACGTCCCAGCTCTGGTTCCACGGGTTGAGCACGGACGTCTTCGCGTCAGTGCCCATGCGCGCGGTGCCCACCTCGTGGATGGCCATGCCCGGCGTGGACAGGGTGTCGTTCACCTTCTCCACCGTGAAGCCCGCTTCCTTCATCATCTCCTGACACGCCGCCACGGCGTCCTTGCACATCCGCAGCTCGTTCTCCGAGTGGCGGCAGTCGATGTGCGCCGCCGGAATCCCCCAGCGGTCCTTCACCGTGGCGCTCAACGTCACGCGGTTGCCCGCGCGCGGCACCATCTCCCCGAAGGGGACGAAGTGACAGCTGTCCGCGAAGGTGAAGACCTGCACGCCATAGCCTCGCGCGAAGCCCTCCTCGCGGGACGTGACGTTGCGGAACTGCGGAATGTACGCCCAGCTCTGCTCGGCGCGCTGCTGCTCGGGCGGCAGGTTCATCTTCGCTTCGATGCCGAGCAGGTACGTGTGGTCCATCAGGTTGCGGCCGAGCTGCCCCGAGGAGTTGCCCAGCCCGTCCGGGAACGCCGCGCTCTTCGAGTGCAACAGCAGCCGAGTCGTCTCGATGGTCCCCGCGGCCAGAATCACCACGCGGCCGTGCGCCTCGTGCGTCTTGCCGGATTCGGTGTCGACGTAGGTGACGCCGGTGACTCGGCCCGTCTTCGCGTCGTGCAGCACCTGGTTCACCACCGCGTGGGTGCGCAGGGTGAGGCGGCCCGTCTTCATCGCGGCGGGGAGGGTGATGGGGGCGCCCGCGGTGCGACGGACGACGACGCGGCGCTCGGGCCAGCGGCGCTCCACGTGTTGCTTGAGGTGTTGCTCGGCGGGGTTCATCGCGATGGAGGAGGCGAAGACGGAGTCGGGCAGCGTGTCCAGCCCGTCCGTGTTGCCGGAGAGGCCCATCCACCGCTCCACCGTCTCGTAGTGCGGCGCCAGCTCCGCCAGCGTCAGGGGCCAGTCCGGACCCTGGCCGTCGAGCCCGCCTGCCTTGAAGTTGAAGTCAGACAGCCGGTAGAACTGGCGGCCGTGCGCCTTCACCGACGTGCGCCCGCCGACCTGCCGTGCGCGAATCCACGTGAAGGGCGCGTCGCCCGGCGTCGTGTAGGGATTGTCGACGTCATCCACGAACGCGTGCGGATGGAAGGGCCACGCGAAGGTGGTGGACTGCACCGACTGGCGCTGCTTGCGCGTGGTGTCCGTCTCCGCCTGGTAGCCGAGCAGCTTCTGACGGAGGCGGTGCCACACCCAGAGCAGGCGGTCCGCCCGGTCGCTCCGCCCGGCCTCCAGCACCAGCACGTTCAAGCCCGCTTCCGTGAGCTGCTTGGCTGCCCAGCCGCCACACGCTCCGGAGCCCACCACCACCGCATCGAAAGTCTTCTTGGACGTGCTCACAGCATCCCTGCGAGTGCAAAGGTGATGCGCGGTATGCGTCACCGCGAGTTGAATCACGCCAGTGTAAGCTGGCACGCGCGAGGTTGACCATGGACGCCCCCCTGTGTCGCGGGTGACTCGCGTGAAGCTGGACGGGCAGCCGGGCATGACCCGGGGAAGGTGTTTCATGAAGGGCTGGAGGGTTGTCGCGGGCGTGCTGGTGTTGGGGGTGCTCGTCGCCCTGGCCCTCTTCGGACGGGCCCTGCGCCACTCGGAGGCGTACTTCCACTATCCCCGCACGCCTCCCACGCGGCCCGTTGATTTCGCGCAGGCGCAAGACGTGCGTTTGTTCACCGAGGATGGGCTGGAATTGCGTGGCTGGTATGTGCCCTCGCGCAACCGCGCCGCCGTGGTGATGGCGCATGGGTTATCCCAGACACGCGCGGACCTGCTGCCGGAGGCGCGCATCCTGCGCGACGCGGGCTACGGCGTGCTGCTGTTCGATTTGCGCGCCCATGGCGAGAGCCAGGGTGAGACCTCCACGTGGGGTGACAAGGAGCGGCTGGACGTGCGCGCCGCGCTGGCCTTCGTGCGAGCTCGCCCTGACGTGGACCCCGGGAAGGTGGCGGCCCTCGGGTTTTCAATTGGCTCGGCCGCCGTGGCGGAGGTCGCCGCGAAGGACACGGGCGTGCGCGCGGTGGTGCTGCTGTCTCCGTTCAACACGTTGTGGCTGGCGGCGGCGTATGACTTTCGCCGCTTCGGCTTCGTGTCCCAGTCCGGCGCGCTGGTGCCCTTCTGGCGCCGGGGAATCGCGCTCGACGAGGTGCGCACCATCGACGCGGTGGACCACATCCGTCCCCGGCCGCTGCTCATCGTCATGGGCACGGAAGAGTCGGGACAGCCGCTCGCGGACGAGCTGTTCGCCCACGTGCGCGAGTACGCCCAGACGTGGCGCATCCAGGGCGCGAGTCATGGAGGCTTCAGTGACGTGGAGCCCCAGGAGTATCCCCGCCGACTGCGCGCCTTTTTCGATGCGGCGCTGCTGTCGGGCGGGGAGGGGGTTGCCGGAAGCGCGGCCCCGGCGGTGCCCTGACGACGACGGTCAGGCGACCTTCGGGGTTTCCTTCTCGCGGGCCTCGAGCGCTTCCAGGTCCTTGAGGAACGCGCGGCCCTTGTCCGCGTCCGTCATGTAGACGAAGGCGGCCATGCCCTTGAGCTGCTCCAGGGACTCGCCCTCGCGGCCGGGCTTGCCCTTCTGGCGGTTGTGGATGGCGGCGCGCAGGCGGCGCACCACGTCGCGCGGGACTCGCGCGGACGCCACGCCGTCCCGGGCCTTGTTCACCACCAGCCCGGTGACTTGCTGACGCGTGCCCTTGCGGCTCACCCGCGTCTTGTCCGGGTGAACGCGGAAGCCCTCGTCCTCGACGACTTCCTTCACGCGCGCGAGCAGCACCGACACCGCGGGGCCCTGCGCCCGCTTCGCCTTGGGTTGCTTCGTCTTCGTCCAGGAGAAGGTGAGGTCGTCCGCGTAGCGCGTGTAGATGAAGCCCAGGCGCTTCGACAGCGCGGACAGGCGCTTGTCCAGCTTGAGGCACAGCGCGTTGGTGATGCCGGGAGACGTGGGCGCGCCCTGCGGCAGCGCGCGGGGACCCTTGGCGACGTAGAGCGTCTTGCCGCGGAACTGCACCGTCTCGCGAGGCGCCTCGGTGGCCATCAGCGACAGCAGCGTGGCGGTGTTCTCCTGCAAGCCGCCCTTGCGCAGCAGGCCCTTCACCCGCCGCCACGTCACGGTGGGGAAGAAGTCCTTCAAGTCCACCTTCACCACCACGTCCGCGCCGTGGTGGGCGAGCGCGTTGGTGAGGATGGAGCGTCCCGCGACGAAGCCGTGCGCCGCGCCGTGCACGGGCAGCCGCTCCACCACGTTGGACAGCACCCAGCGCTGGGCCTGCTTCAGCTCCGGCTTGGGGGACGTAATCGTGCGCGTGCCGCCGTCGCGCTTGGGGATGCCCCAGCTGATGTAGTGCGAGCCGGTGTCCACCTCGCGGTGGAACGCGAACCAGCGCAGCTTGGCGACGCTCAGTCCCAGCGCCTTGGCGAGCGCGTCTACGGTGCCCAGCTCCGGCAGGCCGTTGGACTTCGCGCGCTCCTCGCGGTGGGCGACGTCGAACTTGTCGGAGCCGGCGTCTTCCTTCCAGTGCACACCAGCGCCCAGATGGCTGATGTGCGTGGCGTTCCAGGCCTGATGAGCCTGGCGGCCCAGGGCGCGGAGCTCGGCGGCCTCGGCCTTCTTCTTCTCCTTCCAGGCGGTCTTCTCCTTCTCGGAGGCGCCGGAGAAGTCCAGGTCCGCCACGGCGAGGCCGCGCGAGACGAGCTGGCCCTGGGCCCACGACTCGGCGCCGCCTG
The DNA here is from genome assembly GCF_013336645.1 of Myxococcus sp. CA039A. Lineage (NCBI taxonomy): Bacteria > Pseudomonadati > Myxococcota > Myxococcia > Myxococcales > Myxococcaceae > Myxococcus > Myxococcus sp. CA039A. The sequence goes on from NZ_JABUMQ010000062.1 coordinate 11,198, forward strand.
CTTCGACGATGGCCTTCCAGCGGATGAGCAGGGCTTCATGCGCGGCGCGGCGGGCCTCGCGCTGGGCGACCGCGTTGGCGGCGGGAGCCTGGGGCGCGGGGGTGGCAACGGCCTGCGGCGCTGCTGCGGGGACGAACGACTCCAGCCTGGCGGTCATGTCAGAACCTCGAGGGGGCGCGTCGGCGTCGGACGAGGCGGGCAATCATCACGAGCAGTCGAGGGAGGCCAGGAAAGCACCACCATCTTACCTGGTGCACGGTAGCCTCACCGGCTCTCCCCTCCTAGGCACTACGGCCTGCGGGGGCAAACGGCGATCGCGTCGTTGGCTCAGCTGCCCCCGCAGGCCGTAGTGCCTAGGAGGGAGAGAGCCAAGAACAGGCTACCTTGCGGAGAGTGTCCTGCATTCCAACCGGAGCGGCGCAACGCCGCTCCCGCGCTCGAGGCGCTCAGGCTGATGCACTCCAGACCTCTCTCGGCTGCTCGCGCGTGAAGCGCGTCTCATCGTGTCTTCCGTCGCACCTGCCCTTTTGGCCGCTGCGTGAGCGGCCGAGCCGTGAATGGGGGTTTACACCAAGGCTGACGCCGCGTCGATGTAGCCTTCAGCCGAAAGCTTCTCCAGGCGCGTGAAATACGCGGTCCGCGCCTCCGTGTCCGTGTCGAACCAGAGCCGCTGATGACGCGCCTCGCCAGTGCGAGGGCCCCATTCCACGGCGACGACCTGGCCGTCCAGTGACACGCGATACACCATCTCCTGTCCGCTCTCCGCGTCGCGCCGCACGTACGAGCGCGTCTCCGCGCGGATGAGCTTTCGCCCCTCGGGCGTCTTGCGCAGGGCCTCTTCCTCGGTGCGGCGGCGCGCGTAGGCCAGGCGCAGCGCGAGCTGGTGCTCGCAGGGGCCTTCGCGCATGCCGGAGCGGCGGAAGTGCGGACACCCGCAGGACGCGTCCTTCACGCGGCCTTCCAAATCCAACGTGAAGCTCGGGAAGAAGCTGCGCACCGCCTCGCGGTCCACGACCTCGCCGTGGATGCGGGTGCCCTCTCCGACGATGTCGTGAACCTTCGTCAGCTTCACCTCGCCCGCGCCCGGGCCGCCATCACCCAGCAGGCGGTGGGCCCGCGCCTCGCGCTCGCTGCCGAAGCGGATGACGGACTCGTCCACCGGCGTGGCCATCAGCTCGCGGGGACGGTACTGGCCCTTCGCGACGTCGAAGAGGATTCTGCCGCGCAGGCACTCCAGTTGGAGCGCGGCGCGCACGTGCTCCTTCGACGCGCCACCCGCCGCGGCGACGAGCGTGTCGAAGGGCAGGGGCCCGTCCGCGCGCAGCTTGCCGCGCAGCTTCTCCGCGAGCCCGTCCGGCACCGCGCGGGGCATGAGGACATCGAAGGCCGCCGCGGAGGACCAGCCGCTCTCCGTCCAGCCCGTGAGGCCCAACGTCAGGGTGGCCGCGCCCATGTCGATGACCCAGAACACCGGCAGCCCGGGGCCCATGAGCTGCAGGCGCACCGACTTCGCGTGGGGCAACAGTCGGGCGAGCGCCACCAGACGCTGACGGCCGAACGTCCGCACCACGGCGGGCGCGGTGCCCGTGTACGTGCCGCCATGGCACTCCAGCACCAGCTCCCACGGCTCCAGCACCAGACGCGGCGGGGCGCCGGGGACCAGTTCGAAGCGCAGCGCGCGCGGAGCCTTCTTCGCCTTGCGGGTGCGCAGCGCGAAGAGGAGGTTGTAGAGGTCGATGGGCGCCAGCACGCAGGAGTTCGCCGGTAGCGTGGCGGCGGACTGCACCTGGAGGAAGCCGCGCAGCCAGGCGTGAGGCACCTCCACGTTGCGAGGCTCGCGGGTTGCCTTCGCGGGCAGGGCGACGTGGGCCTCCAGCGACACGGGAAGGTAGGTGCGCAGCCGGTCCATCCGCGAGGAGAGGTTCGCGGGGACGTCCAGGAAGGTGGAGCCGTGCGCGGCCTCGCGGCCCTCGAAGAGGCTGTTGTCGAAGGACAGGCGCGCGTAGGCGCTCTCGTCGCGGGAGAAGACCTCCAGGGACACGCTGTCCGGGTCCACGGTGAGGACGGGGTCGAGCACCTCGTCCTGCTTCTCCTCACCGTCGAGCGCGTTGTCGAGGAACGCCTTCTGCGCCTCCCAGATTTGCGCGCTCGCCCGCTTCCCCTTCGACATGAGGTAGGCGAGGTACGCGGTGCGGTCCTTGCCCCGGTAGCGCAAGTCGCTGGAGAGGATGCCGAAGGCGGCGGTGAGCGCGTCGCGGAAGAGGGCGGGGTCCTTCAGCCGTCCACGCACGCCCACGGTGCCGCGTGAGCCCTCCAGGGCCAGCAGCACGCGGGAGGCGTCCGACGTGGACTCCACGTCGCTCGCGGTGGCGTAGCGAAGCTCGACGGGGTGTCGGGTGGCGGTCGTCACGACGGGGTTCCTTCCTTCCGGTTGCGCGCGCGCTCCACGGCGCGACGTGCACGTTTGTGGGCGCGCCACGCGGCCTTGCGCAGCTCCACGGACTGAGACTTGTCGAAGGCGGCCTCGTGCAGCAGCTTCGCCGCCTCTTCACCGCCGAGCCTACCCAGACCGGCCCACGCTTCCTGCTTCAATTCCGGCTTCGCATTCTCCGCCAGGGCCTTCAGCGGAGCGATGTTCCCGTGGGCCAGCAGCGCGGGCTCGGCGAGGCGACGGCCCTCGGACGTCGTGAATGCCTCCGCCGGCACCTTCGCGCCCGTGGGGCCCAGGGCCACCGGGTCGAAGGGCTTCACCTCCAGCGCCCACGCCGAGGCCTTCTCGGGCGCCAATCGCGCCAGCGCGTCCGCCGCCGCCGAGCGCACCTGCGCGTCCGGGTCCACCAGCGCGCCCTTCAGCGCCTCCGCCGACGCCGCGAGTTCCTTGGCGTTGGTCAGCACGGGACCGGTGTCCTGGCCCACGAGCTTGAGCGTCGCACCCGCCGTGCCCAGTCGCGACAACACGCGCGCCGCTTCCTGTCGCACGGTGGCGGGAGACGCCAACTCGCCACCCTGGAGGATGGCGCGCGCGGAGTCCGCGAGGCTGGCCGCGCCCAGTCGAGAGCCCGCCCACAAGAGCCGCTCCCACGCGGTGGCCAGTGCCTCGCGCTTCTTGCCCGGGGGCGAGGCCGTCCAGTCGGCCGCCGTCTTCCGCTCGGCCGACACCAGCGCGCGAGCCAGCGCCGCGACATCCACCTGACCGGCCTGCCGCGCCTCACCGGTCCACGTGCCCACCAGCAGCGCGGCTTCCTGACGCGCCTCCGGCTTGTCGTGGGCCAGCAGGGCCACCGTCTCCGTCACGGGCAGCGCGCCACGACGGGCGAGTCCCCGGCGCAGTCGCAGCCGCAGCTCCTCGTTGGTCAGCGTGGCCAGGCGGGGCACGAGCAGCACCGGGTCACCCTCGCGCGACAGGTACGCCGCGGCGGGCTCGGAGATGTCCTCGTTGATGCTGGCCACGGCGAGGAACTCGACGCGGGTGCGCTCCTTCGGGAAGAGCGCGTCCAGCGCCTTGCGCGCTTCCTGGCGCAGGTCGTCGTCGCCGTCGTCGAGGATGGTGGCCAGCGTGGCCTCCGCCTCCACGTCCTTGAGCTTGCCCAGCTCCTGCGCCGTGGTGATGCGCACCTCGTCGCGGGTGCCCGTGTCGAGCAGCAGCGCCTCCAGCTTCACGCGGGCGCGCTCGCCGCCGATGGCGCGCAGGCCCTTCACGCCCGCCTGCTGCAGCTCCGTGGTGGAGCCCTCCACCGCGGCGGCCTCCACCTTCTCCTCGACGCGACGGCGCTCCTCGCCCTCGGGCAGGCGACCGGCGAGGCGGCCCAGGCCCTCCAGCGCAGCCCACACCATGGACGGCTCCGTGGGAGCCTCGGGCGTGCCACCCGCGGCCACCGTCTCCAGCTCGCTCAAGGCGCGCGGGTCGCCCAGCGTGCCCAGGGCGAGCAGGGCGCGCTCGCGCTGTCCATCCTCACCCGCGCGGGAGTACAGCAAGAGGGGCCGCAGCGCGCTGATGCCGCGCAGGTGCGCCACACCCTCGGCGGCAGGGAGCATCAGCTCACGCGCCCCACCGCGCAGCACGTCCTCCAGCGGACCCACGGGGACGCCGTGCTCGATGACGCGCTTGGAGTACAGCGCCACCGCCTCCGCGCGCACCGCCAGGTCCCGGTCCGAGAACAGGCCCACCAGCAGCTCGGACTGACCGGCCTCCGCGCCGTGCTCCAGCTCCTTCAGGGCCGCCAGTCGCACCGCCACGTCGTTGGACTTCACCGGCGAGCGGAGGAAGCGCACCGCGAGCGCCGCGTCCCGCTTCTTCACGTCCGTGCCCGCGATGTTCATCGCGGCGGCGACACACGCGACGCGCACCGCGCTCGTGTCGTCCTCCGTGCTTCGTCGCGCGAGCACGTCCAGCGCCTCCGCGCGCTTCGTCTGTCCGAGCGCGGCCACCAGTCGCAGCCGCTCGTTCGCCTCCGTGGCGACGGCCACGCGCGCGGCCAGGGCACTCACCGCGGAGGGCGTGGCCAGCCGGGCCAGCGCCTCCGAGGCGCGCTTCGCCACGGCGGACGTCTCCGAGCGCAGGAAGGAGGCCAGCACCTCCACCGCCCGGTCATCTCCGCGCCACGCCAGGAGCTCCGAGGCGCGCAGGCGCAGGTCCTCGTGCTCGCTGGCCATGGCCCGACCGAGCGCCTCGGTGACGCGCGAGTCGTTGGCACCGGCCAGCCGCTCAATCACTCCCACGCGCAGGTCCGCGTGCTCGCTGCCGAGCGCGGCCAGCAGCGGCTCCAGGCTTCCGGCCGGGCTGAGCTTCTCCAGCAGCTCGAAGGCGTAGCGACGCACGTCCGCCAGCGGCGAGTTGAGCGCGGCGGTGATGCGCGGCTTCGCGGCGTCACCGCGCTCCGCCAGTTCGTCCAGCGCGGCGCGAGCCACGTCCGGCGCCAGCGACGCGAGGGCCAACGACAACGGCTCATCGCTGCCCGCGGGGAACAGCTCCTTGAGGCCGGTGAGGGCCGCCTTGCGCACCAGTTGGTGCGGATCTTCCAGCGCGCGCAGCAGCGCGGCGACGGCGGCGGGAGTCCCGGCGAAGCCCTCCAGCGTGAGCTTCACCACGCGGTCCACGGCATCGCGGCGGACGCGGTGGCTCTCATCGTCACCCGCGGACACCTGTCGCAGCAGGCCCACGTACGCGCCGAAGGCGAGCCGGCGCAGGTGCTGTCGCTCCGCGCTGGCGCTGGCCTCGGGCGAAGTGCCCGGCGTCCCCGGCTTCACCGCCGAGAAGAGCCGCCGCAGCCAGCTCTTGGCGGGCGTGGCCTGCACGGGCGAGGTGCCAGGGGCCGTCTCCGGCTTCCATGGGGCCTCCAGCGTGCGCGGGCGGGCGACCTTCTGGGCCTCGCGGAAGTAGTCGAGCGGCTTGTTGCGCAGCAGCAGCACCTGGGCCGCCGCGTAGCGCTGCTCGGGCTGCTCGCTGGAGAGGGCCTCGGCGAGTCCCACCATGCGCCGGGCACGCTCGTCCTCGGCGGGCCACTCCTTCATGTCGCCGACCTTCTCCGGGCGCGGCGGCAACAGGCCCTCGACGAGGTTTGTGCGGTAGGCGTCCGTCTCCGTGCGCAGCTCCAGCGCGCGGGCCGCCGCGTAGCGCACCTCCGGCCTGCCGCTGGACAGGGCGCTGGCGAGCAGGTCGGGCGGCTCGCCCCGACGGCTGGCGCGCAAGTCACGGGCGAGGACGATGGCGAACACCATCTCCTGCACCTCGCGGGCGCGGTCTTCCAGGCCGTGCAAGAGGCCACCGTCGCCCTCGGGGCCCAGGGCCGCGAAGGAGAGGATGGCGCCCAGGCGGATGGGCAGGTGGTCATTGCGCAGGTTGCCGGTGAGCACGGGCAGCGCGCGCACGTCACCCAGGCGCGACAGGCCGTCCGCGCCCCACGAGCGCACCGCCACGTTGGCGTGGCCCAGCGTGTCCAGCAGGTAGCCCTCGTCGCCCCGACGGCCCGCGGTGGCGAGGCCGCGCGCGCCCTGCTCCTGGAGGTCGCCCAGCTCGCTGGGCACCAGCACGGTGGCGAAGAACGACAGCAGCCGCCGCGAGCCCAGCGACGCCAGCGCGCGAGCGGCGCGGATGCGCAGCGGGATGAGGTACGCCGGAGTGTAGAGCCGCTCCAGGTCCTTGTCGGTGATGAGCCCGCGCATCGGCTCGATGATGTCCTCGGCGCCGCGCGGGGCGAGCAGCTCCGCGGCCCTCACGCGCACCTGCAGCTCTCCGGCGGCGATGCCCGCGAGCAGCGGCCCGTTCTCCCCGGGCACCAGCTTGTCCAGCGCCTCCAGCGCGGCGACGGCCACGACGACTTCCTCGTCCTGCACGCGCTTGAGCAGCGGCGAGCGCAGCGTCTCCACCGGGGCATGCACGGAGCCCTTGGCGCCCAGCACGCGCACCGACGGATGCGTGGACGCGAGGGCCGCCAGGTGCGGCTCCGGCTTCTCCTTGCCGACCAGCTTCACCCACGCCTCGTACGCGGCGGTGGCCACGCCCGCGTCGCGGTCCTCCACGGACTTCTTCAGGCGCTCCTGCGCCCAGCCCTCGGTGCCGCGCTGCGAGAGGACCTCCACCGCGCGGTTACGCAGGTCCGGGAAGCGGCCGGCGAGCGCGCGGTCCAACGCCTTCTCCGGCACCTTCTCGTTCCACGCCCACAGCGTGCGGAACGCCTCGCCGCGCACCTTGGCGGACTCGTCCTCCAGCGCGTCGCCGAGCAGCGGCTCCGCGCCCTGCGTCGCCGCGCCCAGCTTCACCAGCCGGTCCAGGCCGCGCACGCGCACGTCCTCGTGGCCGGAGCGCAGCGCCGCCTCGGCGGAGGACAGGGGCGCCTCCACGTCCAGCGTCACCACCGCGTCCAGCGCGGCGGCGCGCACGTCCGCGTCCTCGTCGTCCAGCATCCACACCAGTCGCTCGCGGGCGCGGGCATCCTGGAGCGCCTGGAGGGCGGCGGCGGCCTGACGGCGGATGGGGGCTTCCGGCTCGCGGGAGAGCTGGAGCAGCGCGCCCAGCGCCCGCGCGTCACCCAGTTGCGCGAGGCCGCGAGCACCGCGCACGGCGGTGTCCGGCGTGCGGCAGGCCATGGCGGCCAGCAGCGGCTCCAAGTCACTCTCCGCCAGCGCGCCACTGACGGCGCCCTGCGCGGGCATGGTGTCGCGAGCGGCCTGGAGGTCCGCGTCAGTGATGGCCAGGGCGGCGCCGCTCGGGCCGCGCGTGCGCGCGACCAGTCGTCGGGCCACGTCCTTGACGGAGCGGGCGAAGTCCTCGTCGCGGGCTTCCAGGGCGTGGGCCAGGGCCCGGCGCTCCATCACGCGGATGGTGAAGGCCACGCGGCGCACGTCAGCGTCCGCGTCGTCCAGCGCCCGAGCCACCAGCGGCTGGAGCTGCGCATGACCCAACAGACCCGCTCCGGCGGCGCGGATGAGCACCTCCACGCGGAGGCGCGCGGGGCCGCGCTCGAAGGCGGTGCGCAGGGGCTCGGTGTCACCGCCCGGCGTCACCTCGCAGAGCGCGTCCAGCGCGGCCAGACCCACCGCGGCCTCGGTCTCGCTCAGCTTGCCGGCGATGAGGCCGGGCACCAGCGGGGACGTGCCCCCCAGCTTCGCGAGCCGGCGCAGACCCGCCACGCGCATGTCCACGAAGCGCGAATCCAGCGCGGCGCGGGGCGCGGCCAGGGGCGACTCCGTCTCCAGCACGTCGAGCGCCTTGAGGGCCTCTTCACGCACCTGGGGATGGTCGTCGTTGAGCCGCTCGCGCAGCTTGGGGCGCGCGGCGGTGCGGCCTCTGGCGGCCAGCTCGCGGGCGGCGAGGCGACGCACCTCCGCCTCCTTGTCCGAGCCGAGCACCTGGAGCACGAACTCCAAGGCCTCCGGCTCTTCCAGCGCGGCGGCCTCGCGCACGGCGGCCTCGCGCTTGGGACGGCCCGCCTTCACCGACTCCGTGAGGAGGTCCAGGCCGTGCTGCGAGATGTCCTGGTCATTGCCCGGCTTGCCGTCCAGTTCGATGCCGAAGCGCAGCACGCGCCGGTCGTCGCTCGCGGTGAAGACGGAGCCGAGCGCCGTGCGCGCCGCGCGCGGGTTCGCGGGCGGCAGGAAGACCAGCGCGTTCGTGGGCTTGCTGCCGCAGTCGAACGTGCGCGGCTTGCGGCGCTCGTCCAGCCGCCACGCCTTCACCTTGCCATCGCTGCCCGCGGACCAGACGCGGTCCGACGGCTCCTCGTCATCCTTCGCGGCGGGCGTGGGCGGGAAGAGCAGGGCGAGCACGGAGCCGGCATGGCCGGAGTCCTTGTCGCCGCGCACCTCGAACTCCACCGCGCCCACCAGGTACCAGAGGCGCAGCTTGCCGTCGTCGCCGCCGGACACGAGCCGACCGTCGCGAGGCGTGAAGGCCAGCGCGCGCACCGCGCCCTCATGGCCCACCATGTCCCGGCGCTCACCGGAGGCGCGCGTGAAGGAGCGCACCACGCCGTCGTCACCCGCGGTCGCGACATACGTCCCGGACGGGTCCACCGCCACGGCGCGCAGCGACTGGGGCGACGCCTTCCACTCGTGCAGCTTGCGCGTGGAGTCCCACTCCCAGCCGCGCACGATGCCGTCCGCGCCCGCGCTGAAGAGGACCTTGCCGTCCGGGCTGGAGGCGAGCGCGGTGACACCGCCGGGGTGCGCGCCCTCGAGCTGCCACTGCACGTTGCCGTCGGCGTGGGTGCCGAAGCGCAGCGTGCCGTCCGCGCAGGCGGCGGCGAAGCGCTCGCCCGACAGGGCCAGGGCATTCACCGCGGAGGGGAGCTCGGTGCTCCACAGCACCTTGTTGGTGCCCGGCTCGTACGCGGTGACGCGGCTGGAGACGGAAGCGCGAGCGCCGCCGAGCAGCAGCACCCGGGGGCTGGCCGCGAGGGCCCGGAGCTTCTCGATGTTGCCGATGGAAAGGACGGACATGGTGTTCTTTCGAAACTCGTTGGAGGCGAGTGACGCGAGGCTCAGAGGCCCCCGAGCTGCGCGCTCGGATGCGCCGTGCGCAGCTGGACCAGGGATGCGAGACAGCTCTGCCATTCACCCTTCGCCATCGAGCCGGTGAACTCCCCCAGCACGGGCGACACGACGCGGGCGAAGTTCTCGTCATCCAGGCCCAGGTCCCTCACCAGCTCAATCACGCGGCGCTTGGCGACGCTGGCCGACAGGCGCTTCTGCACTTCGCCCTCGCGCGCTTCCTTCGCCCGGCCCGGAGGCAGACCGAAGAGCATCTTGCGCAGGAAGTCCCGCAGCGCCGCGACGTCCGCGAACCTCTCGCCGCCACCCGCCGACGGAGCCTCCTTCGCGCCCGCCGGCTTCCAGCCCTCCGGCAGATGCGTGGGACGGTGCTTCTCCCAGAGCAGACGCACCGCGAACAGGCCCACTTCACGGTCCGCGCTCTGCATCAGCCACGCGAGCCGCTCCGCGCCGCCCAGCCGCGCGTAGTGCCGGCGGATGAGCTCCACGGCGACCTCGCGCGTGCTGCGCTTGGTGCTCTCCGTGAGGGAGAAGACCTTCACGGCGTCCAGCTCCTCCGGGTGCAGCACGTAGCGAGCGTCCGCGCCGTCCTCGCCCGCGCGCAACAGCGCGTCATAGGCCAGGTTGCGAATCTCCTTCGCCTCGGCCTCGGCCAGCTCGTACACGCGCGTGTGCCAGCCCCAGGCGCGCAGCTCCGCGCGGGTGATGGCCAGGGCGAAGCGGCGCACGTCGTCGCGCGCGTCGAACAGCGCGGGCCACAGCTTCTCAGGCGTGTACGCCTTGCGAGGCGCCTTCGGCTTGAGCTCGTACGACTTCGACTCCGGCTGCTCCGGGCCGATGACGGGGTGGTGGCAGCGCAGGTACGTCTGGGCGAACGTGCGCACGGGCACCGGCTGCCTGGCCCCCAGCGCCAGCTCGAACAGGCGCTCCAGGCCCGCCGCCGCGTCACCCGTGTCGCTGAAGTCCGCCGGCACCACGTACTCCAGCAGGTAGCGGTGGGCGAAGTCGTGCAGCGTCGGGTCCGCCCGGCGCGCCAGCGCCAGCAGCCAGGGCACCGTGAGCTGCCGCGCGGTGAACAGCTTGCGGTTGCCCAGGATGGCCAGCGCCACTTCCCGGTGCTTCGCGCTGAAGACCAGCCCCTTCACCTTCTCCACGTCCAGCCCGGGCAGGCTGTCCGCGCGCTTCAGCCACGTCGCCATCTGGTCGCCGAAGTTCGGGTTCGCCGCCTTGTCCAGCATCCACTCCGGACCGATGACCGCGGGCGTGTAGGCCGACAGCGCCTTCACCACCAACCCCTCCACCGGGTAGCGCTTCTTCTTCAGGCGCGGGTCCTCGAGCAGCTCCTTCCAGAAGGCCACCGGCATCTCGCCAGCGGCGTACTTGGAGGAGACGAAGCCCTTGGCCCAGTTGAGCTGCTCGGAGGTGCCCAGGTACATGTCCCGCAGGAAGCCCGACGTCAGCTCCGCCCGGTCGAACGACTGCTCCAGGGACTTGGCCGCGAAGGCCGCCGTGGACTTGTACGACAACAGCCGCCCCAGCAGCTCCAGCCCCAGCTCGCGCGGGTTGCGCTTCTCCAGCACCGCCGCGGCGAACGACTTCACGTCGCTTTCGCCCTGGGCCACCAGCTCCGCCAGCCGGTCCGCCGCCAGGTCCTGCGCGTGCGCCCGCGCGTACTCAATCGCGTACGTGCGCGCCTTGCCACTGGGAGACAAGAGCAACGCGAGCACCGCTTCGTGCAGGCCCAGCGCGCGCAGCTTGCCCTGGTGGAACTCCGGCGAGCCCTGCAGCGTCTCCACGAGGAAGTCGTGCGCGCTGCCCAGCGGCCGGCGAGCGAGCCTGTCCAACCAGGCGGGCGTCACCTTGCGCAGCGCCTCCGGGAAGTCCTTGCGCAGGCCCTGGATGGCGAAGCGGGCGGCCGGGTCCGACAGACACGTGTCCAACAGCCGCATCAGCGCGTCCGGCGAGCGCTTCCACGCGTCGGGGAACGCGCGGTTCTTCAGCGTGTCGTTCGGCGGCTGGATGGGGAAGGCGCTGGCGGTGTAGTTGCCGCTTTCAGTGGCCCAGATGTGGTGGGCCACCCAGACGGAGTGCCAGGACGTGTCCTCGTCGTAGTGACGCAGCACCTCCACGGCGAACTGCGGGTACAGCTCCGGGACGGCGGCGCCCAGGTGGCGCAGGTAGCGCCACGCGCGGCGGCGCAGGTACTGGAGCGTGCCGCCGGAGACCTCGTGCCGGTACGACTGGCGGCGCTCCACGTCGAAGCGCCAGGCGAGCACGCCGAACAGCTCCGCGTCGTGGTTGGCCTCGGCCAGCTTGTAGATGCGCTTGAGGCCGCCCCACAGGCCGAATTTCAAGTCTGCCTTGCGCGCCAGCTCCAGGATGATGGCGCGCGAGGCGTCGGTGTTCTTCGCGTAGAGCGAGACGAGCAGATCCGCCAGCGCGAGCCGCGCGGGCTGGGGCACGTCCTTCTGCGCCTTGAAGCGCTGCCACGCCTCGGAGGAGGCCTCGCGGCGGCTCTCGGAGCTGTACCGGGCCTGTGCCTGGGAGAGCGAGCGCAGCAGCTTCTCGAAGGTGAAGGCGTCCTTGGGCGGGGCCTTGCCTTCCTCGGGCTCCGGCTCCGACTGCTCGAGGAGGGCGAGCACGGCATCGGCCAGGTCCGGCGACTCCGCCTGGGCCAACCGCTCGAGGTCTGCTGCGTTCAGCGCATCGCTCGTCGACATGGGCCTGGGGACTTACCACAAGCCGACTGCCTGGACAGCGGGGGAGCGATGGGGTCCGGGAGTTCTCGGTTTCGGCTGTTCCGCGAGGCCACCCCGAGCCTGGCGCCCGGCTACGAGCCCAGGTCCACGCCCCCGCCGGAGCTGTTCTTCCGGTTGTCGAAGTACGTCAGGTCCACGAGCAGCGCGGCGGCCAGCACCATTTGACGCAGCCTGCCGTCGTTGCACGCGGGCTGGAAGTCCAGGCTGAAGTTGTCCGCGTCGCTGAAGGTCTCCTGCAAAAGTCCGCTCCACCTCTTGCGGATGACGGCGACCTCTTCACCCCGCTGGAGGATGCGGAACGTCCAGGGTTTGAAGAAGGGCCCCTCCACGGTGGCCATCACCACGCCCGCGGGCGAGAGGATGTCGAACCGGCGGCTGAAGAAGCGGAAGCGCTGGACGATGGTGCCCATGGGCCGGTCGTCCCACGCCATCACCTCCGCTCGCGCGAAGAAGATGTGCCAGGGCAGCTCCACCGCCAGGGCCAGCGTGCCGCCCACCGTCATGCACTCCAGCCGCGCGCGGTAGAAGGGCCAGAAGTTGCGCAGGAGCTGTGACGCCCAGCCATCGCCCGTCTCGCCCACGTACACGGTGTTGCGGCCCTCCGCGTCGCAGACCTCGTAGCGGTTCTTCCCCTCCCAGCCGATGAGGATTTCGAGCGCCTCCCGGAACTGGCGCATGCGCACCTGGGCCGCCGTCAGCACGGCCTCCAACGACAGGCGCAGCTCCACGCTCATGTAGCGCGGGTCTCCCGGAGGGCCCTTTCCGGCGAGCATCTCCTGGGGCGGGTCTTCCTGGGGAACACCCTGCTCGTCGGCCTTGGGACGCGGCGCGCGCGCGCCCCAGTCCAGCTCCAGCTCCGCGTCGTTTCCCGCCCAAGGCTTGTTGCCCATGTCGCGGAGCCTTAAGTGGCGCCCTCGCGGGATGCAAACGGGGCGCTTCGGACCTCAGGGGTCGCTGCTCGACAGGGGAAGCCAGGTGGGCTGGATGTCCGGCGTGATGACCCCCTGCGCGGGGAGGTCCACCTCCGCGCGGTGTATCACCCAGTGCGGCGTCACGTGGTTCCTGCCCATCAGGACGTAGGTGTAGCGGCCCGCGGGCAGGTGCTCGAACGTGGAGGTGGTGTCCGACGCGGTGGGAATCCCCAGCGTCTCCGCGAGGTGCTCCAGCTCTTCCCACGTGCTTGGGGCCAGCACGGTGCCGGCGAACAGGTGGTAGCGGATGACCGTCACGGCATGCGTCGGGTTCGTGGCGAGGGGCGAAGGTCGCAGCTTCAGCGTGGCGCCGCCGTCCAGCTCCTGGAGGTGGAGCACCTTGCGCTCGCCTGGCCCCAGCTTCACGCGCAGGGGCATGAAGCGGACGGTGTCTCCCTGCTGCGTCGTCGTCTCCCGGGCGATGAGGGTGTATTCCCCGGGCGCCAGTCCCGTTGCGTGGAAGTCGCCGCTGTCCTCCTCCAACATGACGGCCTCCGCGCCAGCCGGAGACAGGGGATGCAGGTAGAGGAAGGTGCTCACGGGTCGGCCCTCGCGGTCCTTCACCGTGCCATCCAGCCGGGCGCCCGTGGACACGCGCAGCTCCAGCGTCGTCTCTCCCGGGCCCACCTGCCGGCTCAGTGGCAGGTAGTCCGGATGGGAGGCCTCCAGGCGGAAGGATGCGCCCGACTCCATGGGAGGCAGCTCGAAGGCGCCATCGGCGGCGGTGCGCGCGTGCGCCAGGGATTGCTCCTCTGGGGCCTCCTCCCCCGCGGACGGGGTGAGGGGGAGGTACGCCTGCACTTCCACGCCGACCACCGGCGCGGACGTCGCCGCGTCCAGCACCCGGCCGCGCAGCCGACGCCCCGCCTTGAGGACCACGTCACCCAGGTCCGTGTCCTGGCCCGGCTCCACGTGGACCTCCCGCAGCACGCGCGCGAGGCCCGGCGCCTCCAGCGTCAACCACGTGCGGCCCGGCTCCTCCACGTGGATGTGGAAGGTGCCGTCCGGCTCGCGAAAGAACTCCTCGTTGACCTCGAAGCGGGTGATGGGCGTGCGGTCCTCGCGCACCAGCCGGCCCCGGATGCCCCCCTGATAGCGCAGCACCAGCTTCACGTTCGTCGACCCGGCCGCCGCGATGACCTGGGGAGTTCGCGAGCGGGCCGACTCGTCTCCCTGGAGCGGCTCCGCTATCAGCTGATAGCCCTCCTTCCTGACGCTGAGCCTGCACGGGGTCGGCGACAGGTATTCGAGCGTGAAGCGGCCCTGCACATCCGTGATGGCGCTGGAGGCGTCATGGAAGGGAGAGCGGCCGTGGTGGAAGAATCGCGGGCGAGCGCCATCCTCGCTGGGGACGTAGGCGTGAATCTCCGCGCCGGGCATCGGCTTGCCGGCTTCGTCCACGACGAGCCCTGACAGCGACAGCCCCGGCTCCAGGCGCAGCGTCACCGTCTTCGTCTCCGCGCCCACGAGCACGACGGAGAGCGAGGCGCGGGGCGGGCCGCCCCGGTTGCGGATGGCGCGGAGGGAGTACCGGCCCGGAGCGATTCCCCGCAGGCTGAAGGCGCCGCGCGCGTCGGTCACGGCCTCGGTGGTGCCGGCGGAGTCCTTGCCGTCTTCCACCAGGGAGACCTGGATGGCGGGCAGCGGAGCGCCGTCGGTGGTCTCCACGGTGCCCTCCACGCTCGCGCCGCGTTTCATGACCAGGCGCACGTCCTGGGAGGGCACCTGGGCCTGCTGCCACTCCGTGTCCAGGAAGCCCAGGGCCTGCGCCTTGAGGCGGTGGAGTCCCGGCTCGGCCAGGTTGTGCACGAAGCGCCCATTCTCGTCAGTCGACGTGTAGACGCTCTCCGCGTTGTTGAAGGGGTCGTCCACGTCCCCTGCCTCGAAGGAGGCGGGCGTGCCGTCGCGCCGGAGCTTCGAGTCGTGGCGCGACGGCATGGCGATGACCTCCGCCTCCGTCAGCGGGTTGCCCTCCGTGTCGGTGACGAGCCCCTCCATGACGAACGCGCGCTTCAGGGTGAAGTCCAGGGGCGCCGGCGTCGCCGTCACCACCACGTCGCTCACCGAGAGGAACTGGTGGCCCACGGCGGACACCGTGAAGTCGTTGTGGCCCAGCGTCGCCGAGTTGAACACGAAGCGCCCATCCGCCTCCGTCGTGACATCGGTGCTCGTGGACACGTCGCCGTGGGTGTTCAGCGTCACCAGCGCGTCCGGGATGGGCTGTCCCGCCTCGTCGCGCACCTGGCCCACCACCTTGACGACGGTGCCCAGATGCAGCGTCACCTCCACGTCGGCCTGCTCCTCCGCGAGCGTGGTCTCCGTCTCTCCCTGCTGGTCGCCCCGCCGAGCCCGCAGCACGTAGCTGCCCGGCGCCATGTCCTCCAGGATGAAGCGCCCGTCCGCGTCCGTGATGGAGGTGAGGGGGTCCTCGGCGTCGCTCTCGGGCTCGTAGTCGGAATCGTGGGCGCGGACCTGGACCCCCGGGACGGGACGTTCGTCCAGGAGCACCTGACCCAGGATGCGCCGGGGCCGGTGCAGCACCAGGTCCTCGGCCGAAAGCTCCTCCGGAACGAGGTTCGTCTGGTGCGCGGTCAAGAACCCCGGACTGGAGACGACCAGCGCGTAGTCGCCCTCGGGCAGCGGTCCGATGCGGAAGCGGCCCTCCGAGTCGGTGCGGGTCTCGAAGTAACGCGAGTGCTCGGCGTGGAACAGCGTCACGCTGGCATCCACCACGGGCCTCACGGCCTCGTCCACGACGCGGCTGGAGAACACGGCGCTCGGCTGGAGGACCAACTCCACGTCCTGCGCGTGGGTCTCCACGTCCAGCTCCAGCGCGGAGCCCTGGGGCCCCACGGCCCACAGCGCGACGCTGCCCTCGGGCAGTCCCTCCAGCACGAAGGTGCCGTCCTGGGCCGTGGTGGCGCGCGTCAGCAGGGGGGCCGTGCCCCGGCCTTCGTCGATGAGTCCTCGCAAGTCATGCAGGGCCCTCGGGTCATCGCAGGCGGAGGAGGACAGGGGCGTCTCGACATCCTTGCCGCAGGGGAGGCCGGACAGGGACTCGCCGGGCAGGGCCCGCGACGCGGAGACCTCCACCCCCTGGGCGGGCGCTCCGTCCTCGGTGAGCACGCGGCCTCGGAGGGACAGCGAGCCGCGCGGCGGAGGCGTGGGTTCGCTGGGGCCGGGCAGCTCCCGGGAGGAGGGCTTGGAGACGGTGGGCGTGGCGTCGCCGTCGTCGGGGGCGCGGAAGGTGACGACGGCGATGACCGAACTCAGGCCAATCACCCCGAGCATGAGCGCCACCACGGCTGGCCTTCGCATGGTCCCCTCCCGTCGGGGGCCCACGCTAGCAGGGCGTTCGGGGCGAAGTCGCCGGGGGCTCAGGCGCGGGCGGGGAGCGACTCCAGGCGGGCCTTCTCCGCGACGATGAGGTCCCGGACGTGGTCGCGCAGGACGGCGACGTCGTCGAAGCCACTGACGTCCACCGGGGGCATGACCTGGACGTGGCAGTGGGCGGAGGTCTGCATCACCAGTCCATGCTTGGGCAGCACGCGCGCCGTGCCGGTGAGGACGATGGGGATGATGGGGCAGCGCATCTTCAGGGCGAGCGCGAAGGCGCCATCCTTGAAGGGCTTGAGCTGGCCGTCCGCGGAGCGCGTGCCCTCCGGAAACATGAGGATGGGGACGCCGCGCTCCAGCCAGCGCTCACTCAGCCGCATCATCTTGATGATGCTCGGCTTGTCGCCGCGCACGAGGGGCACGTAGCGGTTGAGGCTCATGTTCCAGCCGATGAGCGGCAGCCGGAAGTTGGCCTGCTTGGAGACCCACTTGAAGGGGCGGTACAGGCCGAAGAGGACGAGGATGTCGCCGAGCGACTCGTGGTTGGACACGAGCACGGCGGGCCCGTGCCACGGCAGGTGCTCGCGGCCGTCCACCCGCAGGTGCCACAGCGGGTTGACGTAGAAATACAGCTGCGCCCAGAAGCACGAGTACAGGTGCAGCACCCGGCCGTTGCGGTCGAACGGCGTGGTGACAGCCCACACCACGATGGCACCCAGGAAGAGCACCAGGCTGGAGAGCGCGAGGAACGTCCAGAAGAGGATGGAGAACAGGAGTCGAATGGCGCCCGCAGTGTGCCACAGGCCCGCGAGCGGAGGGCAAGGGAGTTGGGCGAGGTGTCACGCCCGCACGTGGATGGCCACTGGCGCGGCGGGGAGCGGCAGGTGCGTCGGAAAATCAGAAGCGAGCTGATACTCCGATGACGCCAGTCGTGGCAGCACGACGAGCCGCGTGGCTTCGAGCGCCACCAGGGGCAGCGGCCGCTCCACTTCCAGGAACAGGACGCCTCGCGCCGTCAGCCGGGGTGGCGCGTGGGTCAACTCCACCGCGCCCGCCACCATGAACAGATGGGAGCCCGGCGCCATCAGCAGCTCCTGTCCTGGCGCGAGGACATGCTCCTCTCCGCGCAGCAGCCACGCGCGTCGCTCCTTCCGGGCCAGGTGCGCATAGCGGCGCTGCCCCCGCAGCATGTCGTCGAAGAGGCGCTCCGCCAGGGTGCCCCAGACCTTCCTGCTCAGGCCCGCGTCCTGCTCCAACAGCAGACGCAGCGCGGCGCCCGGAATCCGCACCACGGTGGAGGTCGCCGCCGTGCGCACCGTCGCCGAGCGCCGACCTCCCACGAGCGTGGAGAGCTCCCCGAACACCGTGCCGCTGCCGAGCTGATTCACCAGGTCTTCATCGGTGCCGTTCCGGGCGAGCACGTACGCCGCGCCCCGTGCGAGCAGGTACAGCTCGTCGCTCACTTCTCCCTGGCGGAAGACATCGTGGCCCGCGGGCAGCTCCTGTATCTGGGCCCGAGCGGCGAGCGCCTTCAGTGCGCGCGTGTCGAAGTGGGCGAACAGCGGCGACGACTTGAGCTGCCGCGCCACCTTCCCGCGCAGCAGGCGGGAGCCTCCTGGCAGCCGGTACGCCCACTTCATCGCCGTTTCCATGGGCTTGCGCAGGCCGCGCCCGCACATGACGCGCAGCACACCGACGATGTTGGCCCGAGTCACCGGAGCGAGCGTCAGCAGCCCGTGCCCCTGCGCGTAGCCGGGGTTGGCTTCGATGAAGTAGCGCGCGGAGAGCTTGTCGCACTGTCGCCAGTAGTCGCGCTCCACCTCGGAGTCGCGGGTGCACCAGCCCACCTGTCGCAAGAGCGGGTTCGTCGGGTCCACGCGGGCGAGCCCGAACTCCGAGCCGAGCTCGTCGAGGAAGGCGCGCAGTGGGGAGGGAATGGGCTGCTCGCGGCGAGGCCACAGCTCGGTGCAGTACTTGGCGAACAGGGCGTAGCTGGAGGGGTGGACCAGCGCGCCCAGGTAGTACGCGGGGCGGCCCGGGTGACGCAGCAGATACTTCAGCATGTGGAACAGCCCGAAGCGCGTGTTGGTGTTGCCGCCCCGGTACGCGCGCAGCGAGCCGGCTTCCGCGCGGAACACCGCCGTCGTCACGCCGCCCAGCTGCTTTTCGAAGACGTGCAACGCGAAGTAGCCGACGAGCGCGCCCTCCTCGTTGCGGTGGAGCTGAATCCAGGTGTGCTCGGCGGTGGATTCCACCACGTACCTGGCGAAGCCCTCTTTCGTGACGCCCTCGAAGATTTCTTGATGCACGGCGTAGAGCGCGTCCGTCAGGTGTCGTCGCTGCTCGGCGGACAGGGACTGGGGGATGACGACCTCGGTGCTCGCAATGCGGGACATGGTGGAGCGGTTCTCCGTTCTTCTGGCAGCGGGCCTGCGCGGCGCCGTTGCCAAGTAAGTCCGGACATGACGAGCGAGGATGCCCACCAGGGGTGGATGCCGAGTCCTCAACGTCGACCGCGTTTCAGGGCACGCGCGCGCGTTCGAAGATGATGCGAGCCCTTGTACGAAGGTCTTGCTCGCGTCCGCGCGCGGGTGAGCGCGGGCAGGGCCTTACGGCCTGCGGGCCTGCCAGATGGGCGTCACGTCGCGCACCACCGTGCCCGCCTCGGGAATGTCGATGACCTCGCGATAGATGCCCCTCCGGTCGTTCGTCACGAGGAAGAGCGTCGCCTTGCCCGGCGGAAGGCTCCGGAAGGTCATTGTTCCATTCTCGCTGCCTTCGTGAGGTAGCGAGCGTTCAGGCAGTTCGGCGTCCTGGTGGTTCAAGACCGAGTGAGGGACCTCGCCCGCGAGCAGGGCCGTCACGCGGCGAGCAGGGCCGTTCACGCGCAGCTCCAGGGTGGCGCCCGCGGAGCGGGCCTTCAAGGTGACGGAAACGTCACCGCTCGAGGGAATCTGGACGTGTTGGGGCGCGTAGGTCTCGAAACTCCCTTCAGGGGGGCTGGCTCGCGCCTGGTAGTCGCCTGGCGGGAGGCCTCGCACGACGACGCGCGGACTGTCTGGTGAGACTTCGACCCTCGTACGGGACAGGCCCCTGTCTTCGCGGTCCAGGAAGACGGAAGCCCGCGCGGGCTGGCCCTGTGCGTCCAGGACGGAGACCTCCACCCGGGCGCCTTTATCGAGGAGCACCGTGAGGCCTTCCTGGGGGCCCGGGGCGAGCGTCAGCCGCTTCGTGGGGTACCCTTCAGCCATGACATCCAGCGTGGTGGAACGCTCGTCCACGTGAGGGATGGAGAAGGAACCATCCGGCGGCGTGAGCTCCTGGGTCCAGTGAGGCTCCAGTGGATCTCCGTGCAATGCCTCCGGGTTGATGAAGAGCATGGCGCGCGCCACCGGAGCGGAGGACTCCGCGTCCAGCACGTGTCCGGCAACCCTGCGTCCTGGAGTCAGCCGGACTTCGCCCAGGTCCACCACCTCCGCGTCGTGATGCACCTCGACCTGTCGGACCACGGGCGCCAGGTTTTTCGCCTGGAGCACGACAGTCCACGAACCCGCGTGCTCCACGTTCAGGGAGAACTCGCCGCGGGGATGCTCCACGGTGCGCCCCCCGAGTTGGAAGCGGGTGAGGGGCTTGCCGTTGGGACCCACCACGCGGCCCTGGATGCGTCCCTGTCGCGACATGACCAGGCGGACAGGCGGTCCTCCCTCTTGGGCATGAAGTGAATCCAGGCCGGGCTGGCCTCCCGTGGAAAGGGCGGGCACGAGGTGAAAGGCCTCCTTCGTCACGCTCAGCTCCACCTCCCGGTTCGGCAGATTCCGTAGCGTGAAGCGACCATCTGACTGGGTGCGAGTGAAGGGGTCCCTGGACGAGCGGTAATGGCCCGCTCGCCACGTGGGGGTGGCATCAGGAGGTTCATGGATGAAGACCCCGGCACCAGAGAGGGGTTGTCCCCCGAGGTCCTCGACTCGGCCGGACAACGTCCAGCCGGCCGCGAGGCGCAAATCCACGTGGGCCTCTTGTTGGTCGCGCAGTTCCAGGGGCTGGGTGGCGAAGCGCTCCACGGCTCCGGATTCGTGGGCGGCTTCGAGCATGAACCGACCCCGCTTCAATCCCCCGAACGCATAGCGGCCTTGCGAGTCCGTCCAGGTCTTGCTCACCGCGTTGTCCATCCATGGATTGCTCGCCAGGTCTTCCTTGGGAGGCACGGCCAACAAGCGCACGGGGAGCCCGGGCATGGGCGTGTCCAGCTCATCGAAGACCGTGCCGGAGACCGTGGCTCCCCGTTTCAAGACCCAGTGGACCTCCGCATCCGGGGCCCGGACCTGGAGTTCTTCCTGCCGGAAGAGAGGGTCCTTCGTGAGCTTCAGGAGGAAGGTTCCTGACTCGGGGAAGTTCAGGTGGAAACGGCCCTGCTCATCCGACAAGGCCTCGTAGGGCGCGAGGCGTCGTGCGTCGTCGGTCTTGGAGAAACGAGGGTTGTCGACCGTGATGAGCGCGCCTGGCACGGGCCGACCTGCTTCATCGACGATGACCCCGTCGACCCAGAGTGGAGTGCGCAGGGTGAAGTCGAGCCGCTGCGTGCCGGGGGCCAGCTTCTGGAGGGATGCCCTGGCTCGAAAATGGCGAGGAGCGGTGACGTCGAGGTCGTGGGGGATGGGGGGCAGCGGGCCGAGCCGGTAGTGGCCCGTGGCATCCGTGGTGACCTCCGTGCGCCACTGGAGCCTGGCACGCTCCAGGAGGGTGATGGTGGCGCCCTCGATGAAGGCTCCAGACTCGTCGCACACGGTCCCCTCCAGGAGGGTCGCGCGATTCAACTCCAGGATGACCTCGGACGCGGGGGCGTGGGTCATCACGTCGACCTGGGTCCTGGCGTGGAACTCGTCCCGGCTGGCATCGAGCTGGAACAGATGCGAGGGGAGTGCCTCGAAGGCGAAGCGTCCCTGGGCGTCCGTGGTGTCTTCGGTCCCGGGACCATGCCCCGTGCTGGTGAGGTCCCGCAGAAGGACTGTCGCGTTGGGGACAGGGGCTCCCTGGAGCATCACGCGGCCGACGACGCGTCTGGGCCGCAGGAGTTTAACGCGCATCTCCATCCGCGGGCTTTCAAGGGAGGGAAGCCAGCCGTCCTTGGCGAAGGCGAGGACATAATCGTCTCCGATGGGGAGGGGCCCGATGCGATAGCGCCCGCCCGTGTCCGTTTCCCCGTCGAAGAAACGCGTGGAACCCTGATGCACGACGGTCACCTGGACCTGGGCCAGGGGCGCGAGGTCCTCGTCGATGACCTGTCCCTCCAGGAACACGCCTTCCTCGAGCCGGAGCCGGAGCCCCTGTGTTCCCGCTGGGACATCCGGTTGCAGACGCGCTTCTCGCGAGCCGATGGCCCAGAGTGTGAAATCTCCCTCGGGGAGGTTGTCGAGGATGAAGCGACCGTCCTCCGCGGTAAAGGTCTCCGCGTACATGGGAGCTTCTCCCTGGCGCGAGAGGAGCAGCTCCAGGGTGGGGCCCGGGTCCGTGAGGAAACACAGCGGAAATCGGTCACGGTCTCCGCGACGGTGAGGCAGCACCTGCTCACAGGTCAGCTCGGAGAGTGTTTGACCTGCCTCGGGATGCGTGGCCGTGACGCGGACTCCGGCGAGCGGGCCTTCATCTCCGAGCACGACGCCCTGGATGCTCAGCGTGCCTTTGGGACGTGGCGCGGGGGGCGGGAGCACGAAGCCCGTTCCCGTTCGAGGCGCGAGTGCTCGCTGGGTGGCTGTAGGCGCTTCGGGCTTTTGGGGAAGAAGCCCACCCAGGATGCCCGCCAGCACGAGAACTCCGATTGCGACCATCACCCGTCGCTGCACCCGCATACCGCCTCCGCTCGCCACGCTCGCGAATTCAGCCGCGGCTGTGTCCGGGGCACTGACACCCAGGCTGGGATTTGGTTCGCGCGGTGATGGCTTTGTCGCGAGACGTGCGCGTATGCGGGGCGCTTACGGCCTGAGGGCCTGCCAGACGGGCGTCACGTCGCGCACCACCGTGCCCGCTTCGGGAATGTCGATGAGTTCCCAATGGATGTAATCCTGGTTCGGCCTCATCAGGACGAGCGTCACCTTGCCAGGAGGCAGGTCTCGAAAAATCCTGGCTCCGGCGTCGCTGGGCTTACTGTGCAGTCCGCGGCTTTCCAACTCACTGACGTCACCGGCGCTCTTCGGCGGAGGGATTTCACCCGCGAGGAGGATGGGGCTCAGGTTGTCATCGGTCTTCACCCTCAGCTTCAAGGCAGCCCCTTCGGGCTGGGCCTTCAGGGTGATGGCCACCCTCCCGCTCGCAGGAATCTGGACGCGTTGGGGCGCGTAGGTGGCGGGGCGCTCGAAGGGAGAGATGGCTCGCACCTGGTAGTCGCCGGGCCCCAGGTCTCGCACGACGTACTGGCCGCTCTCAGGGACGAGGATGGGGTCAGCGGCCATGGCCTCGCCATCGCGGTCCAAGTAGACGGTGGCGTCAGTGGGCTGCCCCCGCGCATCCACGACGGAGAATGCCACGCTCGCACCTCGCTCGAGGAGCACCGTGAGACCTTCATGAGGACCGGGTGCCAGCGTCAGTTGCTTCAATGGGTAGCCAGGGGCTTCGACGAACAGCGTGAGGAGCTGCTCCTCCACGTTGGGAAACGAGAAGGAGCCATCCCGACTCGTCGTCACATGCCTCCCGAGCCGTTTGAGTGGCTCTCCGCGCATCTGGCCTGGAGCGACGCGAAGGCTGGCGCCCTCGACGGGGGCGGATGTTTCCGCGTCCAGCACGCGCCCAGCCACCTGTCGTCCGGGACTCATCCGCAGCTCGCCCAGGTCCACGACTTCAGACCCGTCATGCAGCTCGACGCCGCGAGACACCGGCGCCATTCCCCGTGCGCTGATGTTGATGCGGAGCGAGCCCGGACCGTCCACGTCCACGGAGAACTCGCCGCGTGGGTGCTTGACCTCCCAGGGCATTGTGAAGTGCGTGATGGGCTTTCCGTCGGGGCCCACGACGCGCCCCACGACGCGCCCCTCCCTCTTCATGACCAGACGCACCTGGGTGTCACCCTCGCGCACGAGAAAATCCCCGAAGTCGTGGTGACCACCCGTGGAGAGGTGGGGTGCGAAGCGGAAGCCCGTACTCCATACGCCCAGCTCCAATTCCGGGTGCTGGAGGTACCGCAGCGTGAAGCGCCCATCGGCCCCCGTGCTAGCGGCGGGCGGCTCGCCACAGCTCCTCCGGCGACGTCGCCACTCAGGCACCTGCTTCGAGGTCTCGAAGATGCCGACCGCGGCATCCGTGATGGGCTGGCCGGCGGTGTCCTCGACGATTCCCGACAGCATCCAACCCGCCACCAGTCGCAGGTCCACTTTCGCTTCTTCCTGGTCGCGCAACTCCACCGACTGGGAAGCGCTGCGCTCCAGGGCTTTGGATTCGTGGAGGGCTTCGAGCATGTACCGCCCCGACTTGAGTCCGCCGAGCGTGTAATGACCTTGTGGGTCCGTCGTGGTTTCGCTCACCGGGAACGCATCGGATTCCTTGCTCCACAGGCTCACCCTGACCTTGGGCAAGGGCGTTCCCAGTTCATCCCAGACCGTCCCCGAAACACTCGCCCCCTGTTTCAGGACCCAACGGACATTCGTGTCGGGAGCCTGGACCTGGAGGTGGTCCTCCACGAAGCGCTTTGACCGAGACTTCAGGGTGAAGGTGCCAGGCCGGGCGAAGTCCAGGTGGAACCGTCCCTCTTCATCCGACCGGGTCTGGAGGCTGCCGATGGCGAGTGATTCATCGACGGGCTCTTGCTCCTCCTCGTGAAGCTCGATGCTGACGTCTGGAATCGGGCGGTCTGCCTCATCGAGGACGACTCCATCGACCCAGACGGCGGTGCGGAGCGTGAAGTCGAGTTGCTTCGTGCTGGGACCCGGCTCGGGGATGGCTTGCTTGATGCGGAAGTAGCGACTCGCCTGAACCTCGACCTCATGGGGCCTGAGGGGCAGAGGGCCCGTCCGATAGTGGCCCGCGGCGTCGGTCCTTGCGCTCGCTGCTTCGTGCTGATTGACGCCACGGACGGAGATGGTGGCTCCTTCGATGCCAGCTCCAGCCTCGTCCCGCACGCTTCCGTCGAGAAGCGCCGCACTGCCCAGCTCCAGGGTGACCTCGGACGAGGTCCCGGGGACCGTCAAGTCGACCTCGGCCAGTGCGTGTTGCTCGCTCTGGCTGGCACTGAGCTGAAAGGAACGGGGAGGGAGAGCCTCGAAGGTGAAGCGCCCCTGTTTGTCCGTGATGCGCATCGCGGAGGGCGGGCTCCTGTACCACCGCAGGGTTACGTCATGCAGGGAGACCGTCACGTCGGGGACGGGTGAGCCCTGGCTCAACACCTGGCCGGTGATGCGCCTGGGGCGATGGAGTGTCAGGGGCTCCGAGAGTTCCTGGCTCACCAACGTGGGAAGCCAGCCGTCTTTCGCGAAGGAGAGGGCATATCTTCCGGAAGGAAGCGGACCGATGCGGAAGCTGCCGTCCGTTCCCGTTTCCCCGTCGAAGAAGCGGGTGAAGCCTTGATGCACGGCCATCACCCGGACCTGGGCCAGGGCCGCGAGGTCCTCGTCAATGACCTGTCCCTCCAGGAACAAGGCTTCTTCGAGCCGGAGCTGAAGTCCCTCCGTGCCCGCTGCGACTTCCTGCTGGATTCGTGCGTCGCGCGCTCCGATGGCCCAGAGGGTGAAGCGACCTTCGGGCAGGCTGTCGAGGGTGAAGCGACCCTCTTCCCCGGTGAGTGCCTCCGCGTACACGGGTGCCTCGCCCTGGCGTGAGAGGAGCAACTCCAGCGTGGTGTCTATCTCATCGAAGAAGCACTCTGAAAACTTCGAATGACTCCCGCCGGTGTAACTCCGCAGCACCTGCGAGCAGGGCAGCTCGGAGAGTGTATGACCTGCCTCGGGACGCGTGGCCGTGACGCGGACTCCGGCGAGCGGGCCTTCATCTCCGTGTACGACGCCCTGGATGCTCAGGGTGCCTTCGGGACGCGGCGCGGGAGGAGGCAGCACGATGCCCGTTCCCGTTCGAGGTGCGGATGCGCGAGGCGCAGAGGTGGCGGTAGGGGCTCCGGGCTTGAGGAGGAGAAGTCCACCCAGGATGCCCATCAGGGCGAGAACTCCGAATGCGCTCGTTGCCCGTCGCTGCACCCGCATGCCGCCTCCGCTCGCCACGCCCGCGAATGCAGCCGCGGCTGTGTCCGGGGCACTGACACCTGGGCTGGGATTTGGTTCGCGCGGTGATGACTTTATCGCGAGACGTGCGCGTATGCGGGGCGCCTACCGCCGGATGGCCTGCCAGACGGGCGTCACGTCGCGCACCACCGTGCCCGCTTCGGGAATGTCGATGACCTCGCGATAGCTGCCCCGCCAGTCGTTGGAGATCAGGATGAGCGTCAGCTTTCCGGAGGGGAGGTTCCGGAAGGTCATCGTTCCCTCCTTGCTGACTTCATGAGGAAGGGAACGTTCGCGCAGTCGCGAGAAGTCGTAGCCCTCGCGCGACCAGGAGTCTTCGCCGGAGACGAGCACCAGGGTGTAGCGCGGGGGGCTGCTCACGCGCAGCTCCAGGGTGGCGCCTTCGGACCGCGCCTTCAGCATGATGGAGACTCCGCCGCTCGCGGGAATCTGGATGCGCCGCGAGTCGTAGCTTTCCAGCCTCCCTTCGCCAGCAGCGGCGTGCATCCAGTAGGCGCCTGGCGCGAGGTCTCGCACGACGAAGAGTCCCTCGGCGGGGACCTCGATGGTGTAGGGGGACGATTCCCTGCCTTCACGGTCCAGGAAGACGGTTGCGCTCGTGGGTTGACCTCGCGCGTCCAGGACGGAGAACACCACCCGCGCGCCCTTCTCCAGGCGCACCGTGAGGTCTTCCTGGGAACCTGGGGCCAGGTTCAGTTTCCTGGAGAGATAGCCGCGGGCCCGGACGTTCAGTGCGGAGGAGCGCTCGTCCACGCGAGCGATGGAGAAGCTTCCATCCTTCGCGGTGTATGCCTGGGTCCAGTATGTGTAGGGGTGGAGCGTCACGCTGTCGAAGTGTTCCACGTCGGGGACGAGCAGGGCGCCCTCCACCGGGGCGGAGGTCTCCGCGTCCAGTACACGTCCGGCCACCTTGCGTCCCGCGCTCATCCGAAGCTCGCCCAGGTCCACCACCGCCGTGTCGTGAGGCACCTCGACCTGACGGAATACCGGCGCCAGGCCCTCAGCCTTAAGGATGACGGGCCACGAGCCCGCGCTCCCCACGTCCAGCGAGAACTCGCCTTGGGGATGCTCCACGTCCTCTCTCATGAGCTGGAAGCGCGTGAGGGGCTTGCCGTCCGGGCCCACCACGCGCCCGTGGATGCGGGCCCGTCGCGACATGACGAGGCGGACAGGCGGTCCGCCCTCATGGGCATGCAGTGAGTCGAGTCCGGGTCTGCCGCCGGTGGACAGGTGAGGCGCGAGGTGGAAGGACTGCTTCGTCACGCTCAGTTCCACGTCCTGGCTCGGCAGGTTTCGCAGCGTGAAGTGCCCGTCTGACCGGGTGCGCGTGACGGGGTCCGCGGCGTGGTGGCGATGGCCCACGCGCCACTTGGGAATGGAGTCCGGCGGAGACTGGATGAGGATGTCGGCTCCGGAGAGCGGTTGTCCTTGGGTGTCCACCACGGTGCCTGACAGCGTCCAGCCCGCATCGAGGCGCAGGTCCACGTGGGCCTCCTGCCGCGCTCCCAGCTCCAGGTGTCGGGTGACGAAGCGCTCCACTGCGCCGGATTCGTGGACGGCTTCGAGCACGTACCGTCCTGGCTTCATGCCCCCGCATGCATAGTGGCCTCGCGTGTCCGTCCGGGTCTCGCTCAGCACCTCCGGCCACGGGCTGCTCGTCGTTCCTTCTTCGGGCGGCTCGGTCGACAGGCGCACGAGGAGCCCAGGCATGGGCGTTTCCAGCTCGTCGAAGACGGTGCCGGAGACGGTGGCTCCTCGCTTCAAGACCCAGCGGACCTTCGTGTCCGGGGCCTCGACCTGGAGTTCTTCCATCCGGAAGCGAGGCTCGTCGAGGAGCTTCAGGAGGAAGGACCCCGGCGTGGGGAAGTTCAGGTGGAACCGGCCCTGCTCATCCGACCGGGCCTCGTAGGGCGCGAGGAGGAGCGTGTCGTCGGTGTCCTCGGAAGGAGGATTGTCGACGGTGACGTACACGTCCGGGACGGGGCTCCCTGCTTCATCGACGAGGACCCCGTCGACCCAGAGCGGGGTGCGCAGCGTGAAGTCGAGCCGCTTCGTGCCAGGACTCAGCTCCGCGAAGGATTCGCCGGTGGGAAAGTGTCGAGGGGAGGTGAGCTCCAGTTCATGGGGCGCGAGGGACAGCGGGCCGAGCCGGTAGTGGCCCATGGCGTCCGTGGTGGTCTCCACTGACTGGCGCTGTGCTCGACGTTCCTGGATGAGGAGGCGCACGCCTTCGATGGCGGCTCCGGCTTCGTCCGTCACGGTGCCTTCCAGCATGGCTCCGGGGCCCAGCTCCACGACGACCTCTTTCTGGGTGTCGTGGGTCTTCATGTCGACCAGGGCCCTGCCGTGGTGCTCGCCCTGGGTGGCGTCGAGCTGGACGTGATGCGAGGCGAGCGGCTCGAAGGTGAAGCGTCCCTGGGCGTCCGTGGTCTGCTGCTTCGCGGACCCTGGGGGCATGATGCCCCGCTCGTTGAGGGTGATGTCTCGCAGTTGGACTGTGGCGTGGGGGAAGGGGGCGCCCTGTTTCGTCACTCGACCGACGAGGCGACGGGGACGCAGGAGCTTCACGGACTCGGCGAACCAGGAGTCCTTGAGGTCGGGAATCCAGCCGTCTCTTGTGAAGGCGAGGGCGTAGTCTCCGGCGGGGAGCGGGCCGATGCGAAAGCGCCCGTCCGCGTCCGTCTCCACGTCGAAGAAGCGGGTGAAGCCTTGATGCACGGCCATCACCTGGACCTGGGGCAGGGCCACGAGGTCCTCGTCGATGACCGTGCCCTCCAGGAACACGCCCCCTTCGAGCCGGAGTTGGAGTCCCTCCGTTCCCGCGAGGACTCCCGGTTGCAGCCGCGCACCTCGCGGGTCGATGGCCCAGAGGGTGAATGCTCCCTCGGGGAGCTGTTCGAGGGTGAAGCGGCCGTCTTCGTCCGTGACGGTCTCCGCGTACAGGGGCGCTTCTCCCTGGCGGGAGAGGAGCAGCTCCAGCGTGGTGGCGGGCTCCGTGTAGAAGCACAGGGTGAAATCGCGACGGTCTCCGCGACGGTGGGGCAGCACTTCCTCACACGTCAGCTCGGAGAGTGTCTGATGTGCTTGGGAGCGGGTGGCGGTGATGCGGACTCCCGCGAGGGGGCCCTGGTCTCCGTGCACGACACCTTGGATGCGCAGGGAGCCTTCGGCCCGTGGCGCGGGCGCGGGGAGGACCAGGCCCGTGCTCTTTCGAGGCG